>JAKUTI010000209.1 GCA_022448765.1 Pseudomonadales bacterium | reverse complement strand
CCTTCCGAGGTGTTGGTGCGGGTAGGCGCGTGCGGTCTCAACTACGTCGATGCACTGATGTGTGCGGGCGGCTATCAGATTAAGCCCGCGCTCCCGTTCACACCGGGATCAGAGCTCGCTGGAACAGTCACGGCGACGGGCGACGATGTAAACGATGTAAAGGCAGGCGATCGCGTCCTCACACGAGGAGGTTTTGTATCCGTCGTGGCGCGGCCGCGTTCGTCCATCTACCCAATTCCAAGCACATTAACCGAAGGACAAGCGGCAACGCTTTGGCAAAGTTACTCAACCATGTTGTTCGCGTACGCCCGGGCAGATCTTTCTGCCGATCAATCGGTACTGGTTCTTGGCGCCTCAGGCGGCATCGGCCGGGCGGCCATTGACCTAGCGCATTCGCGGGGGGCGAGGGTTATAGCGGCTGCGTCCAGTGACGAAAGACTCCAAAGCTGCGGCGAGGTTTTTGGCCGTATTAACTATAGCGTCGAGGATCTGAAGGTCCGTGCTCGCGAACTCACCAACGGAAACGGTGTCAACGTCGTGGTGGACCCGGTCGGTGGCGATCTAGCTAACACCGCCCTGCGCGCCCTGGATTACATGGGACGTTACCTTGTCATCGGTTTTGCCGCGGGTTCGATCCCACAACTTCCCATCAACCAGGTCCTCCTTCGAAATCGAAACGTTGTTGGAATCGATTGGGGTGCATGGAGCGGATCACACAGTCATGAACAAGAGAACAATTTACGTACGTTGCTGACCATGGCTGAACGCGGGTCGATTAGGCCGCCAGAACCTCGAGCGTACGCCTTCGAGGAAGCCCAAACTGCGCTCAACGATCTCATGAATCGTCGCGTCATCGGCAAAGCCATTTTAGTGCCCTAAACCAGCGGCGCGGCTTCCGCTCGCTGCAAATCCGATCGATTGCACATTGATTCGCACTCGGCCTATGCTCGTACGCAAAGCTCAGGACCGGAAACGTGAGCACGTACACCTCGATCGCCCGAAACTTTTCAGAAGAAAGCGAAAACCGGATGCACAGCGACGTGGAGGCCCAGCAATATGGCTTCAGCGGCGCCTTGGTTCCGGGCGTTGCGGTGTTTGGCCACATGACCTACCCACTCGTGAAACAGCTAGGCGAAACCTGGTTAAACGATTACTGGATCACGATACGACTGGCGAAACCCGCATACCATAACGATCATCTCACCATTCAGCACGGGCAGGATGGGGATCGTCATACGGTACGCTGCAGGGCACGCGACAACTTGCTCATCGCGGAGATGGTTTCATCGCCAAACGACGCTGATGTCGATCCAATCGCGACCGCAACGCCAGGCCAAGAATCGGGCGGGCGCACTGAAATCGAATGGGATGACATCCATGTCGGCGAGGCCTTTCCATCGTGGCAATGGACACCGACCCAGGCAGAGAACGACGCCTACGCCCTCGAAGTGGATGACACGTTGCCACTTTACGCTAAAGGAGTAGTGCACCCCCACGCGATTCTTAGCATGGCTAACCAATCGTTCAGCCGGCGCTACGTACTTCCAGCATGGTTGCATGTCGGGTCAGAGATTTCGTTTCGAAAAAGCCTGCACCTTGGAGACACCGTCGAAATTCGAACGGTCCCTGTTGAAAAGTGGAAAAGGAAAGGGCACGAGTTCGTCGATTTGTATTTGTCCTACCTTGTTGACGGTGCGGTAGCGGTGGAAATCAAACACACGTCCATCTACAAGATTGCGGCTACTTAGACAGGCGCGTTCGTTTCGGCCACAACGCCGGTGTCCGAGCGATGTAGTTTTGGTATTCAGGATCGTTTCCCCATTTCTTGCGCTCGCGCGCTTCGAGTAAGGGAATGCCACTCACCTTGGTGAGTTGAACGTACACAAACAGGGGTGAAATCAACACTGCCCATTGCCATCCCGCAAGTATCGGAATCGAAATAATCGCGATACCGAGCCATAACAAAATTTCACCGAAGTAATTGGGATGCCTCGATATGGACCAGAGACCTGAGCGGATAAACATCCCCCGATTTTCCGCTTGCCCATTGAACTTGCTCTTTTGTCGATCTGAAACGACTTCGACAAAGAACCCGATGCCCCAGAGCACGGCGCCGCCTACCGCGAATATACCTATCGGCAGTTGATCCCGCCCCGTCAACACCACCAGGGCCGGCGCAAGGCATAGGTAAACCCACAAACCCTGCAATGTCCACGTCATCAAGAACCTGGAATACGAGCGCTTCAGGTTCACAAAACGTCGGTCGAATCCCGATTCTCGAATCCGAAAAAACAAGAACGATGACAGTCGAATCGCCCATATCCCCACCAACAAAACGACCAGCCATGCTCGAGTGTCCACACTCGACGACAGACATACCGCAATGGTTAGAGCCGATAAAAAGCTCAGACCGCCGGTCAGATCAAAATAACGTTCCGTGCGGTAAATCCATGCTGGAATGAACGCCAACCACTGAATCGCAAAACAGACCAATCCACAAATCGCGAATAGCGGCAGACCCGCATAGGTTTGGCCATGATCACTCCCCGCCAACGCCACCAAAGAAGCGATAACTAAGCAAGCGACAATCCAGCCAACATTCCGCAACGGGCCCGGAATTTGCAGCGAATCTTCTGTCATTTAAGCGCCGACTCCCGTCGCCTTCAATTTCGGTAACGTCACGTTAGCGCTCCCTGAAGCAACGCCACCGCTGCAGTGTGGAGTTCGGGATCCCCCGCCGCAACGACCCTTCCACCCTGACTCGCGTCGCCACCATCCCAGGTGGTCACCACACCGCCTGCACCTTCGATGATCGGAATCATGGGTTGTATGTCACAGGGTTTGAGCGATGCTTCAAGGCCGATATCAAGTCGCCCCATGGCGACCATGGCAAACACGTAACAATCGCCCCCAAAACGAGTAAACAGCACTTGGTCCCTTAATCGTTCGAGGCCCTCCAGTTCCTCGCTCTGGCGATAGAATTCGGGACCCGTCGTTCCCATTACAGCGTCAGCCAGTGCCCTACATGGACGCGTGTTGAGGGGCGATCGTTTTTCTTCGTGCCAATATCCAGCCTCAATTGAAGTACCCCAGAACAACTCATCCACGAAGGGCTGATACATCGTGCCAATAATTGGCGTCGTACCATCCGACAACCCAAGCAATGTGCCCCAATGCAACATTCCCGTCATGAACGCCCGTGTACCATCAATCGGGTCAATGATCCAAGTCAGACCATTACCCGGTCGATCGTCGTACTCTTCGCCAACAATACCGTGCGATGGATATTGACGAGCAATTGCATCGCGCATCAGGCGCTCAATGTGTCTGTCAACGTCTGTCACCGGATCGAACTCATCACCCAGGGATTTATCATCGACCCTTAGATCGGTTCGGAATCGCGAAAGCAGTTCTTTGCCGACCCGTCGTACCAACGATTGTGCGAATCGCAGATACTCCGAGATGTCATCATTCGACACCGCCATCTCATGGGTGTTTCCGCGCCTCTCTACCATTGCACGATTATTCCACAGTCGCCCTGAAATACACCAAGCTCGGAACTCCCCAGCACACAGCGATCCTTGATTAAATGTTGGGTGCCGGTCAAAGTCGCACCTTCCAACAGGGGGCTCCAATGTCAGATCTCGCGTTCCTTTCCGCCACTCAGCTAGCGGCTAAAATCCTGTCACGAGAAATTTCCAGCGAAGAGTTACTTCGTCTTTATTTTGAGCGGATCGACCGCTACAACGACGACTTGAATGCCATCGTAGTCCAACGTCGCGACGAAGCCATCACCGCCGCCAAGATAGCAGACCAAGAGGTCGCTGAAGGCACCGACCAACTCGGCGCCCTTCATGGCGTTCCCATGACGGTCAAAGACTCTTACGGCGTTGCCGGTATGCCTTCCACCTGGGGCATCCCCGAAATGAAAAACAACGTGGTCGAATCCGACGCCCTGCCAATACAGCGCTTAAAGACCGCGGGCGCTGTTATTTTTGGTAAAACAAACGTCCCTATCCGCCTTGCCGACTTTCAAAGCTACAATGAGATATACGGGACAACGAATAACCCCTGGGACAGAACTCGCGGGCCCGGCGGCTCATCGGGTGGTTCCGCCGCCGCGCTAGCCGCAGGCCTGACCGGCCTAGAAACCGGTTCAGATATTGGTGGATCGATTCGAAATCCGGCCCACTATTGCGGCGTATTTGGCCACAAGCCCACCTGGGGGCTGTTGCCGCCCCGAGGTCATGCCATGCCCGGTGTGTTGAGTCCTTCCGATATTTCCGTCATCGGACCACTCGCACGTTCCGCCACTGACCTTAAAACGGCGATCCTCACCATGGGAGGACCAGACGAGATCGCGGCACGAGGCCAATCACTCAATTTGCCGCACTTAGAAAAGCAGCCGAAATCCATGAAAATCGCCGTTTGGCGCGACGACGAAATGGCACCCGTCGCTAAAGAGGTGTCCGAGCGTGTTGACCTGATTGCACAAACGCTCGCCGACCTAGGTGCTCAGATCAATTTCGACGCACGCCCCCAATTTACCGCACAACACGCTGACTTCGTTTATCGCAACCTACTGCAAGCGACCATGTCGGCTCGTCTTTCCGACGAACAGTACGCAGAGGCCTTTGAAAGTGTCGCCATTCTCGATCCTGACGACAAGAGCACCGAA
>JAKUTI010000208.1 GCA_022448765.1 Pseudomonadales bacterium | reverse complement strand
CATTCGGTCTCGAGCGTCTGATCGATTGTTTCTACTCGAAATACGGATGAATTTGGTGCGTGGACCGTATTTGTAGCCCAAATAAGTAGCTCACTCGCACCGCTGTTTGAACGACTGCGCTCGGCTTCCCATGCTGGTAAGATTGCCGCCCTTTTTTTGGAGGTATTGAAAACCGCTCGCTGGGGGCGACTTGGCTTCGACGGCGGTAATGAAATCAAAGGTGCATGTCGAGAGGGTAGTGACTCTCGTAAATCAATCGCTGCAACTTTTATAGTTGCTAACGAAGATAACTACGCACTAGCAGCCTAAAATACCTGCTAACCCTGGTTACTCGGTGCCTGTAACGGGCGGCCGGGGGCACGTCTTACAGGATCGCGATGATTGTCGCCTCGACACTTGTTGCTAAAACTATAGAGGATCGCTTATCGACGCCCTGTTCGTTGGGCCGTCTATGAGCTAAATCAATAAACGTAACTAAACATGTAGAGCTAATGACGGAGTGCCGACGGACGCGGGTTCGATTCCCGCCGCCTCCACCAACTTGAGATCGATAGACGGCTCAAACGCCGTTCGTATCCAATAATACTGCCTGGGCCACATGGGGATGACGGGGCGACAAAGTTGGACGAAGTTGTCGCATGGACGTGACTGTTGAGATCAGCGAGACGGTTCGCGATTTGGTCGGGAAATGCGATGGACGGTGAAGAAGCCAGAACGTACTTTTTGTCCCGTCCTGACGCGATCGAAGATTTCCCCTTCCGGTTCGACATTCACGTCTTCAAAATCAGGAAAAAGATGTTCGGCACGCTCAGTTATCGCGACGGTACCGGGTACATCAATCTAAAGTGTGATCCCGAAGAGGCGATGGTGCTCCGCGATGTCTTTGAGGCAGTGCGGCCGGGCTACCACATGAATAAAGCGCATTGGAATACTGTGATGCTCGATGGTTCGATACCGTCTGGAGAAATTGAGCGCATGATTGATCGGTCGTATCGGCTTGTCGTGCGTAAGCTGAGAAAAACCGAGCGCATTACCCTTGAGATCAAGTATGGGTTGGAAGAGGTATACCGTTAATTGGCGTTTATCGGCGATCCCGTCGTTCAATCGTCTAAAGTCCCCGTGATTCCCGCGTCTACCAGTTCCCGGTATTCGTGATCGCTTATTCCTAACTCTTGGGTGAGGACCTCGTGGCTGTGCTGGCCAACGCACGGTGCAGGTCGAATGGGACAGGACTTCGCCGCAGAAAAACGCCAGGGTCTACCGGGTAACCACGTCTTGCCGGCCTCGGGATGTTCAATACCCCGGATAAACCCGGATGCTTGGAAGTGGGGATCCGGTCGACTATAGAGTTCATATAAAGGAACAACGCGCGCTGCCGCGATACCAATCTTGCTGAGCAGTTCTTCTAACTCGTAGACGTTTTGACCTTTACACCAGGAAGCGATGATTTCGTCGAGTTGCGTTTCGTTGGCTTTCCTAAGTGACAACGTTGCAAATGTTTCGTCGCTAATGCCAATCAGCTTTGCCAGGCGTTTCCAAGATTCGTCGGTTTCGGCGGCCAGAGCGAGCCACTCGCCATCCGCGGTCTCGTAGTTGTTGTGTGGTGCGATAGAGGGGTGATGATTCCCACCTGGACCCGGTAGCGATCCGGTGGCGTCGTATTCAAGCATTGCGTCCCCACAAACGGAGGTGACCGCTTCCATCATCGAGAGATCGACACGTTGTGCTTCGCCAGTCCGATCACGATGGGCTAGCGCGGCCATAATGGTGGCCACTAGGAAATACCCCCCAATAGGGTCTGGGTAAAGCCCTCCAGTATTCATGCCACGATCGCCTTCGTATCCATGGATAGACGATAAACCGGCCATTGGTTCTGTGGTTGCTCCGTTAGCGGGGTAATCCCAATATGGACCGGTCTCGCCGTACCCAGACACGGAGGCCCATATCATCCCGGGCCTTATTTCATGCAGTTTCTCGAGTGTGACGCCCCAGGACGGCATTACGGTTGGACGGAAGTTATCGGCAAGGACATCGAACTTGGGCAATAGCTGCCAAAGCAGTTGTCGGCCTCGTTCCTGACGAAGGTCCAGCGTGACCTCGCGCTTATGTAAGTTGACGGAATTGTAATGACCTTGAGTGTTCAACGGATGTTGTGATCTGTTCGCGTCGACAACGCCTTTCGGTACTTGCTGGCTGATGCGTCTGAACACATCGGGCCGGTGTAACGATCCGATCTGGACGACGTCGGCGCCTAGGAGTGCCAGAAGCTCGGTACCGAACGTCCCCGACCATGCCTGGCCAAAACTTAAAACTCGAATTCCGTTCAACGGGCCTTCGCTCGAGTTGTCAGGGGCTGGCGTAGTAGGTCGGGGCGGCGCAGCGCGGGATTTCAAAACAGCCGCGCGATCTTGGTCAAGTTTCGGAGCAGGATTGTAGAGTTGCCAAGGTGAAGGCGACAATTTCGCGGGAGCACCAGCAGCGCGGACCGACTGACCCTCAATGTTGGTTTCGACGAGGAAATCGCGCGCAGCGATTTGTTCGTTACTTCCGATGTCATCGAAATCTTGCACCACACCAATGACGCAACGCAGCTTCGCCAGTTGATGAAAAATATTCCAACGCGGCAACTGGGGCAGTGTTTCAGCCATTCCAACGACCACGTCGCGCATGTTTTGGGAGTGCCGACCAATGTCGGGGATCAATTCTTTGCGCCGACCTAGCTCGGGTAAGTTGAGCGTGTCCATTGCTTCAGTCCAGTTGTGGAAGTCGGCCAGGCCAAAGTTCATTCGTCCGTCTGCTAGGTCCCAAAGTGGCCCGGGATCACCACGGCGCCGACCTCCGCTTGGTCCTGGCGTTCCGCCTGTGTCGTGATACACCGCCGCCACCCCCCAAGGGTGAACGGTGAGCGCGAAGGCTTCGAGTTCACTGACGTCAATATGCTCGCTGGGTCCCTGGTCCCGACGGCGAAGTGCTGCGGCAGCCGTAATAAACCCGGTCACGCCACCCACGATACCGCCCTGATGTCGGGGCATGGAGAGTGGCGGTTCGTCCCGATACCCGTTGATATAAGACCAACCCACGCGCGCACTGTGGGTCAGCGTATTGCCCGGATATCCGGTGAGCGAATCGTCTACTCCGTGTGCCGTGATACAGACGTGGACTGTGTCGTCACGGAGGTTCTCTAGCACCGGCCGTTGAGGATCGTCGGATGTTGTGATTACGACGTCCGCAGATTTAACGAGATCTGTGAGTTCGTCTTCATCGTTAATGACGATTGAACGCTTGTTCCAGTTTACGTACGCGTGCACGACGCTACGTTCCGTGCCCGGTACTTCTTCGAGGAACGGAGGCTCACCTCGAAGCGGGTGGCCTTTCGGTGATTCTGCGAGGACGACCTCGGCACCGAAGTCGCCGAATAGGCGAGCGGCAAATGCACCGGAGAGTCGGTCCGATAAGTCGATCACACGAAGTCCATGGAATGGTGCGTTCATGACGGAAATAACTGCGCACCGCCGTCGACTCGCAGGATTTGTCCTGTGATGTAGCTTGAATTATTCGTGACGAAAAACTCGACGGTCCTCGCTATTTCGTCTGGCCATCCGTAGCGGGTCAAGGCGCCGTCGCGGACCTTGCGGTCCTCGTTGGTAGGACGACTGGCGACAAAGCGCGCGGTGATGATTTCTCCCGGTGCGATGGCGTTAACGTAGCCGCCGTCGGGTCGCAGTTGGGCTGCTAAGCAACGCGTGTACTCGTGTACAGCGGCTTTCGACACGCCGTAAACCACTTCACGTGCGTGACCAGACAACCCAGCGATGCTGCCGATGTTGACGATCCAACCTTGCTTACGTTCGACCATCTCAGGGGCGACTTCGCGACACGGCAAGATGCACGTCATCAGATTTCTGTCGAGAACCGTACGAATATCCTCAAGGGACACGTTGATGGCGTCATTGGCCACTGGTTTGCCAGCGTTTTCTCCAGTCACGCCTTGCGTGCCGATATCGCCGCCAGCGTTGTTGACGAGGATGTCGATATGACCAAAGTGGCTTCGTATCGAGGCAACATGGTTTTCAACAACGTCCAGATCGGTAAGGTCGCCGTGGACGGCCAACACGTTGGCACCAGTCTCGTTAGCGATCTCTTGTGCGACCGCGTCTAGTGATTCGGCTTCTTCGAACGCCTGCGTTGACGTCGGTGTGGTGCCGTGAATTGCAACGTCCGCACCCAGTTCGGCGAGATGGGCGGCAACTGCGCGACCGATCCCGCGGGACGACCCCGTGACCCAAGCAACTTTGCCGGCAAGCCGTGTAGTCATGTTTCGTACCTATTTTTTCTTAGGCTACCGTGTCCGGCGACTTTTGTTCCAGGGCCTTCTCGTTGGGTGGAAACGTCAGGATTTGGCGTAATCAACGGTTAGCCAACGTTCCGGGATTATCCTGACGACGACGCCACCACCACCGGCATTGGATTCAGCGTATTGCCGGCCCGAATCCGTTCCAAGGTAACGGATAGCCATCGGCAGTAGGTCTTTGTCACTGCTTGGTTCGATCGCGACGATGGGCCCTTCTACGCTAACGTATTTGTAGGGAGGGTCCTCGGTTTGGGCAACAAGACTGACTCGGATGTCGAGATCGAGTAGCTTGCCCTTACGTGAATCGGGGCCCGTAAGAAACCAAAGTTCGCCACCCGGCTGATAG
>JAKUTI010000207.1 GCA_022448765.1 Pseudomonadales bacterium | reverse complement strand
TGCCACGCTTCGTCGGTCCCGGGTTCGACAAAGAACTCGAGCTCCATCTGTTCGAACTCACGAACACGGAACACAAAGTTACGAGGCGTAATCTCGTTTCGAAACGCCTTGCCGATTTGGGCGATGCCGAAAGGCAACTGGCGCGACGTGGAATCCAACACGTTCTTGAAATTGGTAAAAATTTGTTGCGCGGTCTCGGGCCGCAAATACGCGAAGGAACCGCCGTCTTCGACGGGTCCAACGCTGGTTTTGAACATCAGATTGAATGGACGTGGTTCGGTGAGATTGTTGGAACCGCAGCCTGGGCATGCCGACGCTTCGACATGATCGGCCCGCCAGCGCGCCTTGCAGTCACGGCAATCAACCAGAGGGTCGGAGAATGTATCTTCGTGCCCCGAATATTTGAGGACGTGTGGATGGGTTAAAACGGCGGCGTCGAGCCCTTCAATATCGTCGCGGTCGTAGACCATGGCCCGCCACCATGCCTGTTTAAGATTATTTTTGAGTTCCACGCCAAGCGGGCCGTAATCGTAAAGACCCTGCAACCCCCCGTAGATTTCGCTCGATTGAAAGATGAATCCGCGACGCTTACAGAGAGCGACGAGCTCGTCCATGCTGTTTGCTGTCACGTCGAAGGCCTAACGGGCGAGGAGGTTGCGGCAATATACAGTAAGGACGGTACCCGCCAAAGTCGAAACCGGTGTTTAAGTGGCTGGAACGCGATATTCGATTTGGCGTGGAAGCTTTTGTGTGATCGCAATGAACACGTGCGATTCGTTAGTATGTTTCGACGATCCGATCCTATCGGAAACTCTTGAAACGAGCGTAATTTCGACGAAGGGGGACTTTTGCGCGCATATTTAGGGCGGCGATTGCTCGCTCTCATCCCAACTTTGTTTTTCGCGAGTCTCATCGTCTTCATTTCAATGCGACTGATTCCAGGCGATGTGATCGATCTGATGCTCGCGCAGAACGACATCGTCACGGGTCAAGATCGAGCAAAGATCGAAGCGGCACTTGGACTGGATCAGCCGGTGTATGTTCAGTATTTCCGGTGGATCGGCGATGCGCTTACCGGCGATTTAGGCAGCTCACTTTGGCAGAACGTACCGGTGACGGACCAACTGTTGGTCTCGTTGCCAATCACGTTTGAACTGGGACTTTTGGCCTTGATCGTGGCTTTGTCCGTATCGATCCCGATAGGTGTTTATTCGGCCATGCGGCAAGACACCGCGGGCGATTACATCGCGCGTTCTTTTTCGCTGGTCATGCTTGCGATTCCGAGTTTTTGGCTAGGCACATTGGTGATGGTGTTCCCTTCGGTATGGTGGCGATGGGCTCCAGAGCTTGAATACATTCCCTTTTTCGACGACCCAATCGCGAATCTCAAACACATGATTATCCCGGCGATATTGCTTGGGTTATCGATGTCTGCGGTTACGATGCGAATGACCCGGACGATGATGTTGGAGGTTATGCGGCAAGACTATATTCGTACGGCGCGAGCTAAAGGCGTCGGCGAAAAGTTGTTGGTCATGCGGCATGCCTTACGCAATGGGCTGATCCCCGTGATTACGTTGATCGGCTTACAAGCACCACTGTTGATCGGTGGTGCGGTCATTTTGGAACAGATCTTTGTTGTTCCCGGCATGGGTCTGTTGCTATTGGAGGCAGTTTTCCAGCGCGACTATCCGGTTATTTCTGGCGTGTTCCTAGTGGTTGGCGTTGGCGTACTGGTCATCAATTTGCTGGTCGACTTAAGTTATGGGTGGCTGGACCCGAAGGTACGTCACGAATGAGTGAACTGAGTGTGGCTCAGGTGCTGCCAACCAGCGGAAAACGGTCTGCCTTCGTCGCGTTTAACGAGCGCTTAATCCGTGAAAAACCCCTGGGTGCCGTCGGCGGCGCTGTATTTTTGCTGTTTATGTTTTGTGGAATTTTCGCGAACTTTCTTGCGCCGTTCGAAATGAACTACACGGATCTAACCCAACGGTTGCAGCCGCCATCCTTAGCATTCCCCTTTGGCACCGACCACCTAGGCAGAGACGTTCTGTCGCGTGTGTTAATCGGGGCGCAAATTTCCATGATCGTGAGCTTTCTTGCGGCCGGACTCGCGACCGTAATCTCAATTGTAATTGGCGTCCTGTCAGGGTATTTCGGGGGCAAACCGGACATGGTCATGCAACGGGGTGTCGATGCGTGGATGACGTTTCCCGACCTGGTGCTTTTGATCGTTATTGTGTCAGTCGTTGGTCCCGGTATACCGCAGATCGTGGTTGTGCTTGGTTTGCTTTATGGCATCGCGGGTAGTCGCATTGTTCGCGGCGCCGTTATTTCAGTCAGGGAAAACATGTACACGCACGCGAGTCTTTCCATCGGAGCGCCGACTTTTCATATATTGCGAAAGCACATCTTGCCAAACATCATGCCTGTGGTAATCGTGCTCTTTACCACTCGTATTGGCGCGGTGATTCTGGCGGAGGCGGGTTTGTCGTTTCTCGGCCTTGGCGTACCGCCACCTGCTCCGACGTGGGGCAGTATGCTGAGTGGTACTGGCCGTACGTACATGTACCTTGGGCCGTGGCTCGCTCTTGCCCCAGGACTATGCATCACCGTTGTGGTTTACGCGGTCAACGTGTACGGCGACGCACTGCGCGATCTACTCGATCCGCGCATGCGTGGGACTCAATAGTTGATGCCCATCAAGCGACAGATTCGCATGCTCCCCATGATCGCGATAGCGGCGGAAATGCTTGGGTTGGGCGCGATCGTCGCGCAAGAACGGCCACAGTATGGTGGTGAGCTCAATGTCGGCACGGTCTATGTCACGTTGTCAGCTCTCTCCTGGGATCCGGTCGACTGGACATGGAAATCGAACCACGATGTTGGTCTCGTCAGAGAACAGCTTTTCTCAGGAGATTTGAACAAAGGCGTTCGCCGGGGTGGCGATTACACGTTCGTGGCTGACGCCTATTTGCCGACCGAGGTTCTTCGCGGTGAATTGGCGGAAAGTTGGGATTGGGAAGATGAGCTCACGCTGGTCGTGAATCTCCGTCGAGGGGTCATGTTCCCGGAGAAACCAGGGGTGATGGCGGCTCGAGAGTTTGTTGCCAATGACGTGATCTTCACCTTCAACTTAGTCAACAACAGCCCCAAAAAAGCGCAACAAGATTATTGGGATTACATCGATAGGCTGGAGGCGCGCGACGATCACACCCTGGTGTTCCACTTCAATCAATACAACGCTGAGTGGGCTTATCGGTTTGGGTATGGCTACCAGTCGTCGATTACGGCGTCCGAACTTGCAAACGTGGACCCCAAGGATTGGCGGAACCTGCTCGGTACCGGGCCCTTTGATTTATCACGATATATCCACGGCAACTCCCACGTATATACAAGGCGCGACACGTATTGGGATCACGAAGAATACGAGGGTGTGCGTTATCGGCTCCCGTATGTCGATCGGGTGAAGTACCGAATCATTAAAGACGAGGCGACTTATTTGACCGCGTTGCGGACGGGAAAGGTCGACATCCTCGAATCAATCCGCTGGATTGCCGTCGACCATCTCAAGAAAACCACGCCGGAACTTACTTGGTCGCGCTGGCTAGGGATGTCGGGGAATTTCATCGCCCTTCGCCTCGATCACGAACCGTTCAAGGACCATCGGGTGCGTCGAGCGCTCAATTTGGCCGTGAATCAAAAAGAAATCGTTGACCTATTTTATGGGGGTCACGCGGAACTCATGGCGTATCCGCAGCATCCTGGGTTTGGGGACTATTTCCAACCGCTTGAAGAGATGCCGAGTGAAGTACAAGAACTTTTTACCTACGACCCCGAAAAGGCGAGGGCTTTGCTTCGAGAAGCCGGTTACCCGAATGGGTTTGCGTTCAAGGTTCAAGTTTGTTCGTGCAGTCCCAGCAACATGGACCTCCTCCCTTTGATCGAATCCTACCTTGGCGATATCGGCGTCAAGATAGAAATCCAGCCGATGGAATACGCATCTTTTTTGTCGGCCATGACAACGCGGACGCACGGCCCGGGCTACTTCATGAACAACGGGCATACCAATCCGACCACATCGCTGCGCAAGTTCATTACCGGGCATAAGTGGAATCCTGCGCTGCTTGAACGAGAGCAATTTGATGCCGAGATAAAACGCATGATGCGTATGCCGAAGGAAGAGGATCGAATTCAGCTCGCTCGCGAATTGACGGTGGATTTACTGGCTTTCGCGCCTTATATCTGGCTACCGACGGAATACGTGTACACGGCTTGGTGGCCTTGGGTGAAGAATTACGCGGGCGAGTTGAGAGTGGGCGCCGTCCGCCCGGGTCCAATATACGCGCGGATCTGGTTGGACCAGCAGCTCAAGAAGGAATTGGGGTTTTAAATGAGCGCGGACGCGTTGCTCGACATCAAAGACTTGTCGGTAAGCTTTCGCACGGATCGAGGGAGAGTTCGAGCGGTCAGCGACGTATCGTTGTCGGTGAAACGGGGCGAAACACTCGCCATCGTTGGCGAAAGTGGTTCGGGTAAAAGCGTCACGGCGTTATCGATTCTGCGCCTACTTAGTGATAACGGCACGATTGACGATGGTCGCGTGGTGTTCGAGGGACGGGATTTACTCGCCTTGAGTGCCGACGAAATTCGACAAATCCGAGGCGATCGTATCGCCATGATTTTTCAAGAACCGATGTCGTCGTTGAATCCGGTCCTGACGATCGGGAAGCAGGTGGCGGAACCCATTTGC
>JAKUTI010000206.1 GCA_022448765.1 Pseudomonadales bacterium | reverse complement strand
TTCTATCCCCATTGTTGCTTCTATTTGCCCACGGTCTGGCCGAATGCTCCTGCACAAATGATCGAGTGAAGGAGCGCCAGTCCATACAACGCGCCATTGTTCCTCGCCCATGGCAAGAACGCGTTGGCGCGCCACTTCGGTAGGCGCAAAATGAAGATGAGCCATCTTCGTCAACGCATTTCGGACGGCATCGTCTATCGCACCTTCACTAATATCGCCACCTTCGATATGCGCAATGGGAATCCTAAGTGCAAGTGCAACCGATGCCGGGGCAAGCATTTCGTATCGATCAGCAATTACCAACAGAATGTCGGGCTGAAGCCGAGACAGCACCTCGGTGAGCTTCGTGGTTGCTTTGCCAATGGTCCGCGCCATTCCGCGATCGGAGTCCTCTGGATCAAGACAATCAACACGCGCCGCAATCTCAAAACCATCGTTTTCAATGAACGTCACAGTGTTCCCGAATCGTGCCGATAAGTGCGCGCCCATGACGACAACGCTTAAGCGAAGACTTGAGCTCGCCTCGATGTCTTTCATCGGCCAATAGAGGTGGCCATAGTCCGCCCGCGAACTCGTCACAACGACCACGTGCCGAACCACCTTAAAGTCTCTCGCTTGACACGGCGTGCAGGGTCAATTTGCGCTGCTCTCTTTTACTCGCCAACAGCCGATCGCGGACTTCACACCAAACACTATGGCAATGGTTCTTTGAGCTGAGTTTTCGAAATGCGCTCAAGCATTCGAAGTCGAAGTTCATCTTCCACTGCACGGTACTCGGTCAGGCCCGCCAAGTTACGCGTCTCGTCGGGATCCTCATGCAAGTCAAAAAGTAGGTACGTCTCGCCCTCCCTATTCACCGCCATTTTCCATCGATCCGCCATCAGCATGAACTCGCCTCGAAATTCTGACAGGGCATCCTCGCGGTGAGGCTCGTCATGCAGTTCCCCGCTTATTGCGGGAATCAGCGACCGTCCGAACTGCCGGTGTTCAAGCTCACCGCCGGCAAGATCGACAAGCGTCGGGCCCAGGTCCATATTCTCGACTAAATCATTGTTTTCTACACCGCCCCCCGCAGCTAATGTGTCAGGGGTCCGAACAATCAACGGGACACGCAGCGCTCCATTCAAGAAATTCATCTTGTAGATGAGGCCCCAATCGCCATTCATTTCGCCGTGGTCGGACGTGAACGCGACCACGGTATTCGACAGCTCACCTCGTTCTTCAATGACATCGAGGATCTCACCAATCTGATCATCGATAAGACTCACGTTGCCCGCATAATTGGCCCGCATATCTTCCGCATCCGTCGATTCAAACGCTGGAGAACTTCTCTCCATGTGAAAGTCTAACCAACCTTGAGGTCGCGGATGATCATCTTCCGGTCGAATCACCGGTTTCGGCATTGCAGTTGGCTCGTACATGCTCGCGTAGGGTTCCGGTGCATCCCATGGTTCATGCGGACCACCAAAGCTGACCCAACAAAACCAGGGTTCGTCGCGTCGGTATGATTCGAGGTAACGTTTCGCCTGCTGACCCACGTAGACGTCGGCGTATTCGTCGAGAGGTAGCGTCGACGGCCTGACCACATGAGGTTTGTTTGCGAACCGTTCGGCGAAGTCTGCACGATATCCTTCGAGGAGACCACGATCAGACCATCTCGCCGTCATGTGGCTCATGACCACGGCGCTCGCTCGAGGTCCCCCAATTTCGTCGACGTCATCAAGACCGTACGCGTGCAGTAGGTTTTCTTTTTCACGCAAATCGCCTTGATGCGGGTGCAAATGGGTTTTACCGAACAAACTCGTCCGATACCCGCAATCGCGAACAACCCGAATCCAACTCGGACCGTCTGGTGGCAAGGTGTAATTAACGTTGGTCCATACCGAGTTGTTATGGGGATAGCGACCCGTCGCGAGCGTTACCCTTGCTGGGACACATATTGGTGTGGTGGTGATGCACCGCGTAAAACGGACACCTTCGGACGCGATTCGATCCAAGTTCGGCGTTCTCACCCAATCACTGCTGCAACTCATGGCGTCCCACCGTTGTTGATCCGTCATGAGAAACAAAATGTTGGGTTCCGCCATGGACATTCACCTTTCTTTATTAAACTTCGTCCGTCACACGCATTGGGCCCGCGGATGGAAGCACTTCACGTTGCCTGTTCAGCATCAATGTAGGTCGGTACCCCCTCATCGGCGAAAAACGAGTCAATCTCGTCGCACTCGGACCCTGTCAGCCGCCAATCAGCCGCTGCCACGTTCTCAACAAGCTCCTGTTCGTTACGCATCCCCACAAGGCCTACCGTCACGGCGTCGTTCCCTAAAAGCCATGCAATCGCCAACTGCGGTACCGATCGACCATGATCCGCAGCGAAGCCACGCAAACGTTCAACCACACGGAGTTCTTTCTCGAAATGTTCCTTTTCAAAAAGAGGCAGTCCGAACGCTTTACCGCTGCTCCGCCAATCCCAATCGACAAACTCCGTCTCCGGAGACATTGCCCCAGTAAGAAGACCGAAACCGAGACTCCCGTACGCCATGTATCCAATGCCCTCGCGCTGACAATACGGAAGTACCTCGGCTTCCATCCGCCGGTCGAACATGTGATAACCAACTTGATTCGCCGTCAACGTTCCGTGGGGCTGGCACGCGGCCATCATCTCGACGTTGTAATTCGACACCCCGTAATGACGAATCTTGCCGGCCTGCTTAAGCGATTCGAGCGCTCCTACCGTCTCCTCGTGCGGAGTCTTGTGATCGGGCCAGTGAATCAGCATCAAATCCACATAATCGGTGCGTAGGCGACGCAGGCATGCTTCCGTATGTTCCGTAACGTTATCGGCCGAGGCATCTCGACCGGCAACGGCAGCGTTGCCCTGTCGATCCGCGTCGTCGTGATAGGCGAAACCCACCTTGGTCACCAACACAATATCTTTCCGATGCTCACCCAGTCCTCGCGCAAGTAGCTCTTCCGATGTGAATGGTCCATACACTTCCGCCGTATCGAACAACGTGATGCCATGGTCAACGGCCATCTCGACCGCGCGCACGGCTTGTTTGATATCGATGTCGCCATACTGAGTTGTCCCCATCTCCCACGTGCCGAAGCCCAAAGCCGATGACTGTAAATCAGTGCTGACAAATTTCCGCTCTTCCATTCCAAGCTCTCTCGTTTATCCTCTGGGTCGGCAATCGCATGGCCATTTTGACAACCATACGTTTCGATACGCTAATTCACAAAACCCCGAGTGGTGCAGTCATCGATCCGGTCAATGACGAAACGCCAACAAAAGAGAGGGAAGAACATGAGTGATCTTGCATTTCAATCCGCCACAGACTTAGCGAAGGGTATTCAAAAGAAAACATATAGCTCGCTCGAGCTTACGGAACTCTATATCGATCGAATCGAACAACACGATGGAGAAATCAACGCGGTGGTGGTGCGTATATTTGATCGCGCGCTTGACGACGCCCGCAACGCGGACGCTGCATTGGCGCGAGGAAAGAATCTCGGCCCATTGCACGGCGTCCCCATGACCATCAAGGAGTCCTACGTCATTGCCGATACACCAACCACTTGGGGCCTTGAAGATTTTCGCAACAACAAGCCGACAAAAGACGGACTCGCGGTTCAACGCTTTAA
Source organism: Pseudomonadales bacterium (assembly GCA_022448765.1). Lineage (GTDB taxonomy): Bacteria > Pseudomonadota > Gammaproteobacteria > Pseudomonadales > Azotimanducaceae > UBA11889. Next base: position 1,185 of record JAKUTI010000206.1, on the reverse strand, counting down.
ATCTGCCGGTGCACATTTTCTTGGTAAAACCAATGTGCCCGTCAGCCTTGCCGACTTCCAGAGTTACAACCCCATCTACGGGACAACGGGAAATCCTTGGGATCCAACGCGCACGCCGGGAGGTTCATCGGGCGGTAGCGCAGCCGCTCTAGCAGCCGGTTTCAGTGCCTTGGAAGCCGGTTCCGATATCGGCAGTTCGATTCGAAACCCTGCTCATTTTTGCGGTGTCTACGGCCACAAGCCGACGTGGGGGATTATCCCGATGCAAGGGCATGAACTCGCTGAAAATACCCCGGAGCCGGATCTCGCCGTGTGCGGGCCTCTCGCGCGTAGTGCGGAGGACCTCGCGACCGCACTCGACATTATGGCAGGACCCGTAGAACGGGAGGCTGTCGGCTGGACCTTAAGTCTACCCCCGTCCGACATTACGTCGCTCAAAGGCGTGCGAGTCGCACTATGGCCGAACGACGACCTCGCCCCCGTCTCGAGGGAGACCGAGTCTCGAGTCGCCATGGTAGGTGAGGCCGTTGAAAAGTTAGGCGGTGTCGTCTCCGATACGGCTCGTCCCAATTTCGATATCAAGCGCGCGCACATCGCCTACCAAAGCCTACTCACTTCGGTCATGTCGGCCGGCATGGCCGATGACGAATTTGCTCGAGCGCGAGACTTCGCCGATTCTTTGGATCCCAACGACATGTCACGCGCCGCGGTGGAATACCGCGCCCGCGTGCTTCCGCATGGCCATTGGCTACGTCACAACGTTGTCCGCGAACGCCTGCGACACGCCTGGGTCGAGTTTTTTCAGGATTGGGACATCCTTGTTTGCCCCCAAATGGCGGTTCCCGCGTTTCCCCATGACCACCGACCTTTCGGCGAACGCACCATTGATGTTGACGGCAACGAACAAGACTATTTCACCCAGTTATTCTGGGCGGGATTGATCACCAACCCGTATTTACCGAGCACCGTTTTTCCTACGGGACCTTCGAAGGACGGTCTACCTATCGGTCTCCAAGCCGCAAGCGCCCCGTACCGTGATCACCGAACCATCGCCTTTGCTCAACTGGTTGGTGAAGAGATCGGTGGGTTCGTGGCACCGCCTTCTTTGGCCGAATCGGCCTGAGTCGCTGAAGGTATGCACCGTCTTGCAACTTGGTGCGCGCCGATAAGTCGACGCTCCGTCTC
>JAKUTI010000205.1 GCA_022448765.1 Pseudomonadales bacterium | reverse complement strand
TATCGGTGCCAGCGATACTTGAACGCTAACCCTGGTCGCTCTTGAGGTACTTAAAGAATTCGCTCGATGGATCAATGACCAGCATGTCATTTTTTCCCTGAAATACATCCTTGTACGCATTAATACTGCGGTAAAACTCATAAAACTCGGGATCTCGACCGTACGCCTCAGCGTATATACGTGCCGAGGTTGCATCACCGTCACCACGTATCGTTTCAGAATCGCGGTACGCGTTGGCTTCAATAACCACCACCTGTCTGTCTGCATCTGCCCGAATGATCAGTGACTGTTCGTTACCCGTCGCACGATACTGCTTCGCCTCAATTTCCCGCTCGGAGTTCATTCGTTGATAGACCGTGGTCGAGACCTCCGCTGGCAGTTCGATTTTTTTGACCCGTATATCGATGATCTCGACACCTACGTCATCTCGCACAATCGCGTCGAGCGAAGTGGTAAGCACTTGCATCAGCTCGTCGCGTTCACCCGAGATAACTTCGTGCATATCGCGTTTACCAATCTCGTTACGCAAACCTTCATTGATTCGATTCAACAGGATGCCTCTTGCGATAGCCTCATCGCCCCCACCAGACGCCGTGTAAAATCCTTCCACATCAACGATCCGCCATTTCGCGAAAGAATCCACATCGAGGGGTTTTTTCCCGATCGTAAAGTACCGTTCCGGTGCCGAATCGAGCGTCAGGATACGCGCGTCGAATTTACGTACGTTGTTTGCTATGGGAATTTTGAAATGAAGCCCCGGGGCGATATCTGCACGCACAACTTCTCCAAAGCGGAGTAATAGCGCGCGTTCGGTTTCCTTGACGATAAAAAACGGCCTTACGTTGGCCGCATCCGTGATAACCATCAGCACCGCTAACACTATTAGGACAAGTATAAAGTTCCGACCCATGATTTTGCCTCCTACCGACCGTCTCGCCGCAGCCGCGACGAGCCGGAGTTACGTTCTATCGCCCGCATGATTCCTTCCGCAGCCTGATCAACCGAACTCTGATCAGCAGAGTCTTCACTATCGCCGCTTTGTCGTCGCAGCTGATCCAAAGGCAGATACAGCATGTTGTTACCTCCTTTGACGTCAACCATCACCTTCGCACTTTTGGACAACACCGACTCCAAAGATTCAATGTAAAGTCGATCTCGGGTGACGCGCTCTGCCAATTGGTATTCCGTAAGCAATTTGGTAAACCGTTGCGCTTCTCCATCCGAACGCGCCACCACTTGATCGCGATACGCATTGGCTTCGGCAATCACCCGCTCTGCATTACCGCGTGCTTCCGGGAGGATCTGTTCGGCGTATGCTCGGGCTTCGTTGATATAACGCGATTCATCTTCCTTCGCTCGCTGCACATCGTCGAACGCATCTTTTACCTGCGGCGGAGGCCCGGATCGGTCAATGTTGACCTTACTCACCATGATGCCGGTTTCATAACGATCCAAACGGTCTTGTAGGCGCATTTGCACTGCCGCGCCCATCTGCGCCCTGCCTTCCGTTACCACCGAATCGAGCGTGGAACTTCCAACAACGTGCCGCAACGCACTTTCAGTAGCCTGCACCAAACTATTTTCTGGATCCCTTATCGCGACGACGTGCTTGACGGGATCCCGCACCAGCCACTGCACATCCAGACTAACGTCGACGATGTTTTCGTCCTCGGTCAACATCAACGATTCGTGGTGATTAGTATTCAATTTAGTGGTGTTGACGACATCGACGTTTTGAATGAACGGAAAGTAAAAGTTGAGCCCAGGTTGGATCGGTGTTTCATGCACCTTTCCCAGCGTGAATTTAACGCCACGTTCCTGCTGATCAACTTGATAAATGCCCGTCGCTACATAGCCAAAAAGAACGATTAGCCCGAGATATAAGAAATAGCGTTTGCCCGCACCCCCCCCACCTGTTGAAGCCGAGCCACCGCCGCGACGGCCGAACAACCCGGATAGTTGGGATTGGAACTTGCGAAACGCCTCATCTAGGTCGGGCGGCCCTTGATCACCGCCGCTCCCCCATGGGTCGTTATTTTTTCCGTTTCCACCATCGTTCCATGCCATGACACGTCCTCTTTAAGGCAAGGCCAAAAGTTTAGGGTCCGGAAAAGCCTCCTGCAAGGCAACACCTTCATGCGCAACAAGCCAATTAATTTGTTCCGCGTCGAGCCTCACCGAGAGAGTCATGGCGCCGTCTTCCTGCAGCGTCTCACCAACAACTGCTCCCAACTCGTATAGCCGTGCCCGAACCTTGCCGTTACTTGGGGCTAGACATACCTCGATCGGCTCGTTAACGACGCCCAAACGCTGTCCAATTAGTTCTTTCAACGTCTCCAAACCTGTTTTCATGCGCGCGCTTACGTGGACTCGATTCCCGAACATACCCTCGTCTAACGCGCTCCTATCGATTTTATTTAAAACATCAATCTTCGGTACCGTTCCGGCACCTATTTCCGACAATACGCGCTCGACCTCAGCACTCATCGACTCTTGCTCTGCAGCCGCACTATCGATGACATGCAGTAGCAGGTCAGCCGCTGAAACCTCTTCCAACGTCGCCTTAAATGCTTCGACAAGATCGATTGGCAAGTCGCGGATGAAACCTACCGTATCAGCAATCACTACGGTTCCATAACCATCCAAGCTCAAATGGCGCATCGTCGGATCGAGCGTTGCAAATAAACGATCTTGCGCATCGATCGAACCATCAGTGAGCGCATTGAAAAGCGATGACTTACCCGCGTTCGTGTATCCAACCAAGACGATCGTTGGAACCTTCGCCCGGCTCCGGCGCCGGCGACTTTGTGCGCGTCGCCGCTGTACCCGTTCCAAACGTTCCTTAAGCTTTCTTATACGAGTATCAATCATGCGCTGATCGAGTTCCAGCTGACGCTCCCCAGCCCCCCGCATATACAGCCCGCCCTTCTGTCGATCGAGATGGCTCCATCCCCGCACCAGTCGGCTCCGACCATGCTGAAACTGCGCCAGTTCGACCTGAAGTTTGCCCTCGTGAGTTCTCGCCCGGTCAGCGAAAATGTGGAGGATCAGTTCGGTACGGGTCATCACTCTGGCTTGCAGTAAGTCCTCCATATTACGTTGTTGAGCTGGAGTGAGATCGTGGTTCACGATCAGCAAGTCGTCGTTATTCGAGGTCATCGTATGACGAATTTCGTCCGCTTTACCTTGTCCCACGAACCATCGAGGGTGCGGTCTTAGTCGCGTCACGACAAGTGTCGATCGGGGTTTAAGGTCGGCGGAAACAACCAGTTCACGGAGTTCGGCGATCTCGTTGTCCGAGCCTATTCCGGGCGCATGCACATGCAAAAGCAGGGCTTGTTGGCCGGGTGGAGGTCGCTCAAAGAACATCAAGCTTCGTCATTTCAACTTAGATATTTGAATCGAATAGCGGATAGCGCAATTTCAAACCGTTAGCCTTCGTCTTCGCTCTTTTCCATCGACACATCTCTGGAGGGCTGTACCGTCGAAATCGCATGTTTGAAAATCATTTGACTCACCGTGTTGCGCAACAAAACGACGTACTGATCGAACGCTTCGATTTGGCCGTGTAGTTTGATCCCATTAACGAGATAGATCGAAACCGGGACCTGCTCCCTTCGCAACGCGTTTAGGTAAGGGTCTTGTAGAGACTGCCCTTTTGCCAAGTTGATGCTCCCGAACGCTTCTCCATGAGAAAAGCGCTCTGTTCGAATGTTTCCTTTGACCCCACGGAAGCACTATGGCAGAGGCGTTAGTTTTTGCAACATGGCGTCAAGATCGGCGGACCGGAGAGATTGACCATCCAAACATCGCCAGCCCCGCAACCAAGTGGATTGTTTCTTTGCAAGTCGGCGCGTAGCGATGAGAATACTTTGTCGAATATCGATGGGTTCCGCGTCGGTTCCCGAGGTTTCGAGGAACTGCCCAATTTGCCGGTAGCCCACGGCGCGCATCGACGGGGTGCTGGTGTTAATTCCCCAACGTTCACGCAACCCCTCAACTTCTTCGATAAACCCCTTATTCAACATGCCGTCCAAACGCCGTTCTATTCGGGCGTGAAGTTCCTCACGGGGCACGGTCGTCCGAGCGAACTCAAGTAGATTGCAGTTGAGACGCTTGGACACAGGCTCCGCATCGGAATTACGCCATAACTCGGATATTGGAACTCCGGCTACCTCATAGACTTCCAGCGCTCGTTGAATCCTGTGGCGATTGCTGGGATCGATCGCCGCCGCAGCAACAGGATCCACCGCGCACAATTCCCGGTGGAGTTCTGACCAACCTAGTTGCTCACCACGCTGTTCGATAATTCGACGTACATTTATGTCTGCCGCTGGAAGCCTCGCCAAGCCGTCCTTGAAAACATTGAAGTACATCATCGTGCCGCCTACCAGCAGAGGCACGTGCCCTCGCGCCCACGCTGCCCGTATCGCCCGATCAGCCTCGTCGATAAAGTTTTGAGCAGAATACGCAACCGGGGGATCTCGGACGTCAATCAACGCGTGCGGATGGTTTTTGAGCGTCTCTTTCGAAGGCTTGGCCGTGCCGATATCCATTCCGCGGTAAACCATCGCAGAGTCAACGCTAATGATGTCGATCGGCACACGCGCAGCCAGTTCAAGTGCCAAGGCCGTTTTACCACTTGCCGTCGCTCCCATCAGTGTAACCACCAATGGCTTGAGGTGCTGACGCTTCACTGGCCCCGCAAAAATAGACGATCAATGTCGGCAAGATTCTGCAAATGAAAGGTCGGCCGACCATGATTGCACTGTCCAGCATTTTCGGTCCGTTCCATTTCTCGCAGCAAAGCGTTCATCTCTTCTATGGCGAGGC
>JAKUTI010000204.1 GCA_022448765.1 Pseudomonadales bacterium | reverse complement strand
CGTCGCTGGCGAAGATTTCAACATGGGCGCGATGGAAAATAAGGGACTCAATATCTTTAATACAAGTTGTGTTTTAGCTTCGCCAAGCACGGCCACAGACGACGCGTATCGTCGTGTCGAAGGCGTAGTCGCTCACGAGTATTTTCACAACTGGTCGGGCAACCGAGTCACTTGCCGGGACTGGTTCCAACTGAGTCTAAAAGAAGGCTTTACCGTGTTTCGCGACTCGGAATTCAGCGCGGCAGCAAATTCGCCAAGCGTCAAGCGAATCGAAGACGTCGATTTCCTCCGTACGGTCCAATTTGCTGAGGATGCAAGCCCGTTAGCCCATCCGGTGCGGCCCGACTCCTACATCGAAATTTCAAACTTTTACACGACTACGATCTATGAGAAGGGGGCTGAAGTCGTACGCATGTTATCGACGATGTTGGGACCGGATAAGTTTCGAAAGGCCACCGATCTTTATTTCTCGCGCCACGACGGTGGAGCGGCAACCACGGAAGACTTCGTCACCGTCATGGAGGAAGTATCGGGACTTGACCTGGTCCAATTTCGGAACTGGTATTCACAAGCGGGAACACCAGTCGTTGAAGTACAAGAACATCGGCGCGGGGACACGATCACGTTGCAGCTAAACCAGACCTGCGACCCAAGTCCAAACCAGCCAATCAAGTCAGCGTTCCACATCCCCATCTCAATGGGTCTGATTTCGGAAGACGGCCTGGACATCCTGGGGCTTGCTGGGATTGCTAATGGCTTTGATGCTCAAGTTCAAAGCCAATTGACCGTCGAGAATCCCAACAGCGACGGAACCCTAACGTTCCATTTCGATCGCAAACAGGCGACCGTCGTGATCGAAGGTGTCCCGTCAAACGCAGTAGTCAGTTTACTACGCGGATTTTCTGCCCCCGTGAGAGTCTCCTTTCGAAGAGCAAGCGCCGATGTGTTACACCTTGCCACAAAGGACACGGATGGTTTTGTGCGGTGGGATGCTGCACAGTCGATCCTGGAATCGGCGATTGTTAAGCACAAGACCGGCACCCCACTTGCCGAGGTGCTACTAGAAAAATTGTCGGAATCGGCAGTGTCCGCCCTGGACGATGGTGAAGCCAAAGCATTATTGGCCTGCGCCATGACACCGCCAAGTACGGTCTACGTACTCGACCAAAATCCGGGATACGACATCATCGGATTAGACCAAAGTCGCGATCGTATGAGGACGCAAATGGGTATAGCACTTCAAGATCGTTGGGATACGATCGTCAATCAAAATCGAAAGCAGAACCCATACCGAGCGGATAGCATATCGATCGCTCGTCGAGCACTAAACCATGTTGCCATGGATTACCTGGGTGCAGGTCTCGAAACGAAAGAACCGCATACAGCGTGGAACTTGTACTTCGAGCTATACCAGCGATGCGACAATTTGACCGATCGCTTATTCGCATTCGCCCGCCTGTTAGGACTCGACTCATCATTCGCCAAACAAAAAGCAGTCGTCATCCAAGACTTTTACGAGAGAGGCGACACGAGTGCGCTGGTCGTAGACAAGTGGTTTGCCATTCAAGCAGCTTGCACGGTGTCGGGGACTCTACCGCGCATCGTGGAGCTAACACAGCACCCCGAGTTCAACCTACAAAACCCCAATAGAGCACGCGCGTTGCTGGGTACGTTTGCGGCGGCAAACCATCGCGAATTTCATCGACCAGATGGCAAGAGCTACAGCTTCCTCGCAACGCAGGTCGTAAAGCTTGATTCGGTCAATCCCCAGGTCGCAGCGCGAATTTGCGCACCACTAACACGTTGGCAACGGTTTGATGTGAAACGCCAAGAACAGATGAAAGAAACCCTCGAACGAATTCAGCGCGAGTGTCAGTCGAAAGATCTTCGTGAGGTGACCCAAAAAAGCCTGACTGCTTGAACGCGGAATGCTCACACCACCTATACGACAGGATTACCCTTACGGTTGTCTAAAACGAAGGGGCGGCGGAGGCTAGATATTGGCTTTTTGCTGTTGCCAAACTTGCCCACGTCGTGCGCTTAAGTGTCCAGTGAGTTACCCACTCGAGCCACCGCACTAGCAACGAGTTTATCGACCAGATCGTCAAACGATAGTCCAGCAGCGTGTGCCGCATCCGGATAGAGACTGGTTGGCGTCATTCCAGGCATCGTGTTGACCTCGAGCAAGACAACTTCGTTGTTTTCAGAGACCAGGAAGTCTGCTCGAGAAAGATCTCTCAATCCCAAGCACTCGTGAGCTTTGGACGCGTAGTTGGCTATATCGTCGAGGACCGTCGCGGGCAACGCCGCCGGAATCTTATGAACGCTTCGTCCAACTTCATACCGATTTCGAAAGTCGTACCACTCACCATCCGGTAACTCGATTTCCGTGATTGGAAAAACAATCCTTTCCTCGCCATCAAGATCGAGAACCGCGGCGGTTACCTCTTTCCCCTCAAAATAGGGTTCAACCAACACGCTGTCCCCATACCGACGCGCATCCATGATCGGTCGAGATAGATCGCCGCCCTTGGGCAATCTCGTTACACCGAGCGCTGAACCCTGACGAAGCGGCTTAATTACAACGCCTTGTCCAAACCGGCCTAAAATCAATCGGGACGATCCTTCCACGTCGGCAACGGTCACCAACAAATCCTCGAGCACAGGCAATCCGGCCTCCCGAAACAACGTTTTAGCCACGTATTTGTCCATGGCGAGCGCCGAGCCCCGAACGTCGCTACCCACGTACGGAAGCCCTAACATTTCGAGATAGCCCTGTATCGTGCCGTCCTCGCCAGGCGGGCCGTGCAATACCGGAAACACCACATCAGGACCAAACGCCGTGATGTTCGATGTAATATTTTCATCGAGTTCCAACAGTTCGACCACGTTCCGTTCCCGTAGGCTTCGTGACACCTCATTGGCCGAAGAACGCGAGATTGCCGATTCGGCAGAATCTCCTCCGGCGATCACTGCAACCTTCAAACTCATGAAAAGTTCATCAAGTCCGCGCCGTCAAAAGCATGCGTTAGCTCATCGGGTGGTTCAAAGCCGAAAACCCGAGCGAAAAACGCATACTCCGCTTCAATCACTTTTTCGATATTAGTCCCCCTTCGAAAGCCATGCCCTTCGCCTTCGATTTTCATGTACATAACGGCTATGCCCTTATCGCGTAGTGCTCCAACCATGATCTCAGCCTGATTGGGCGGCACCACCCGATCCTCGGTGCCTTGAAAAAAAGCAATAGGGCAAGTGAATTGCTCGACTTGGTGTAGGGGAGAGCGTTCATCCAATTCGTTTCCGATCAGACCGTTCAGGTATTGCGATTCGAATTTATGCGTATCGCGCGCGAGTGCATTGAGGTCGCCGATACCGTAGTGGCTCGCACCGACCTTAAAGATTGGAGACGACACCAAGGCGCGTAGCGTTGTGTACCCGCCAGCACTGCCGCCACGAATAGCCACCCGGTCGGGGTCAACGCGATTGGCAGAAATCAGATGCGTGACCGCAGAGACGCAATCGGCAACGTCGACAATACCCCACTGGCCGTCCAATCGTTCCCGGTATTCTCGACCGTATCCCGTCGACCCGCCGTAGTCGACGTCCACCACGGCCCAGCCCCGGCTCGTGTAGTACTGGACTCGAAGATTCAAATCGCGTCCTGCGTGGCCGGTAGGGCCCCCATGGCTAATGACGAGCAACGGTGGTCCTTGCGACACGGGACCTTTGGCTGAAGGATTCGTGGGCGAGTAAAAATGAGCGAAAGTTTCCAACCCGTTAGCATTGTCGTAAATGATTTGTTCGGGCAACGAAAAATAATCCGATTCGATCTCAAGGGTTCCCGCGGTAGCTACTGTGGTTGTTTCCGCGATCGACAAGTCCATTCGAACAATTGCACTTACGTCATCCGTTTTACCTGCGACAAAAGCAATCCCCGCCGCTGTTCGATTCAAACACGCGTACGAACTAAAACGATCCTCCAGTGGCGAAACCATGCCACTATCAACATCAACCAACACGAGCTCCGTCACTCCGTTATCGATTCGGTTGGCGGCCAAAATCCGGTCAGAGACGGGAATATAGGTACGCATCCCAAAAGCCCATTGAGCGGCCCCATACTCGGCAACATCTTCGTTTATGCAATAAATGCCAGAATTGTCATAGCTAAAAAAATTCCAGTAACCATTGGCGTCGGAAACAAAAACCAAACGGTCCGAGCTTAACCATTCCGGCTGGAAGATCGATTCAGCGACGCCTCCCGCAACCAACGTTTCTGCCACAACTCGCCCTTTCCCGTCCAACGTCGCAACAAAAAGTTGGTTGCCATCCCACGGCATATTGGGGTGGTCCCACACAAGAAACGCGATCCGCTCAGCATCATTCGAAAGGCGAGGGGAAGAATAGAAATCGTGGCCCGAATGAAGCGCATTGACTTCACCCGATATGCAATCTATCCACACGAGCTGATTGACTGGCTCAGAACCGGCTTTATGTGTTTCACGAACACCAAGCAGAATATTGCGTCGCCCATCCCAAGTTATATCGGCGTAACGCGTGGATTCATTACCCGCCGTAAGTTGACTAACGCCGCTAGATTCAATGCGCAATGAACACCGATAAACGTTTTGATCGGTCGCATTAACAAAAAAGACTTCATCGTCAGCAACGCAGTATGCGCCGCCGCCATACTCATGAACCCGGGAACGAACGCTATAGGGGTGTGGCATGAGATCTCGTTGAACACCATCGGCCTCTAGAACGAGCACACTGCGCCCATCTTCCGATGGACGATGCTCGATCCAAACAAGACCGAAATCTGAATCCCGAAGCTCCGAGAAACCAACCGATCCGGACGCGACCAGCGATGCCGTAATCGGCGACTTCCACGTACCGAAACGCTTTGTCACTTT
>JAKUTI010000203.1 GCA_022448765.1 Pseudomonadales bacterium | reverse complement strand
GGCACACCCCCAACGACGAGTTCCTCGATTTCTATTTCCGTTTGTCGGAGTATCCCGACAAACGATGGACCGAACCAGGTGTTGGTCGAGAGGGCTAGGAGTAGTCCCTTAGAAGGGCACGGAATATGGAGCACAAGACGTCTACACGTAGATTGAAAGGTACTATAAACATATTATAAACAATGGGTTATAAGATGTTCCTATGTAGAAAAATACTATGTGGATAGGCCGATGAGACACTAATCAACGGCTCAAATAATCAAATCAAGAAGACTTTTTGTATTGATAGCGATACTCACCGCTTAAGTCGAGAAACACGATACTTCGTGATCGCTCGACTTCTCACTAGAAATAACTGTTGACCCCGCTGACGATATGTAAGGTACTCCACAATGCGCATCTTGTTTGGGGAGGACATCAAGTGGCGGATGCAGTTGTTTCATCAACAAGTAAGGCTGTAAAAGTCGCGGACGGCCCGATCGCCGTCACCGGCGCAAGCGGTTACATTGGTTCTTGGATTGTCCAAGATCTCGCCGAACAGGGTTATTCCGTTCGGGCTTGCGTGCGTGATATGACAATCACTGACAAAGTCGACCACCTGCTTGCAATGAATGATGCGGGTCTCCCGGGCCAGGTTGAACTCGCAAGCGGGGATCTGTTCAGCCCCGGCAGCTACGACGAAGCTTTTAAAGAATGCAGCGCGGTCCTTCATGCAGGCGCCGCCGTCGGCTACAACCGAGAAACACCACAAGAGGTCTACGACGGTTGTTTCACGGAGGTCGAACATGTGCTCGAGTCAGCGATTAAAGGCGGATCGTTGAAACGATTCGTGTTCACAAGCTCGTTCGCAGCGGTAGGTCATCCAAGGCCCGAAGGCTACATATTTACCGAAAGTGACTGGTGTGGCGACAACGTCGAAGGCTATCGAGGAGCTTGGTCCGAAGACAACATCCCCAAGAACCGAGACATCGCATACGCCATGGCCAAAGCGCGAGCCGAGCGCATGATGTATGAGATGGCCGAAAAAGATGGCAGCTTCGACGCCATGGCCATCCTCCCGTTGCACGTGATTGGTCCCCTCATGTGCACCAACCACGATCAAGGTTGGAGTTGGCAGAACTGCATGAAGTTCATGTGGCAAGGGAAGGAATATAAAAAGTCCCGAGGCGGTCGGATGCTATGGAATAACGTTGATGTTCGCGACGTCGGTCGAGCTCATCGCCTCTGCGCCGAAAGCACGATCGCAAAAAACGGATCTCGCTACATTTTGTCGGCAACCGACCCGTCGGGCGAACTCTTCACGTGGCAATTGCAGGCCAAGATGCAAGACTTGTTCCCCGACATTACCGAGGTCGGGGGCGAGGAAATGGACGGCAGCGAAACCGCGGAACAAACCTACGACTCGCCTCGGTCATATTGCACGCTCGCGATTGATGAATTGGGTCTCGAGACCTATTCAATTGATGAGACCATCCAAGCGACTGGCGATTCGTACATCAAACTCGGTTTGTTAGACGTTTGAAGCCTTCGTGTGAAGCAGCCAAATAAGAGCAGTTCCATCACGCCACATAGTTTGCAACGGCAGCACTCGAGCTAGATGGCCGCGACACTCACATACTCGCTCTACATCGCGCTGGGACTCATCGCAACGTTTGCGTTGGCCGGGTTTGTCCTACTTTGGATCGTAGGACGCAGAAAAATATCGCGGCTGGAAACCCACGAGCGGAAACGATTGCGCGCCATACCCTTTATGGGTGATGGGCCAATTCCTCCTGAGCGAGATCGAGCGCCTGCCGAAGATACCGCGAGCTTTTTGGTGGTTCTAAGACTCTTCTTTCGGGCATGGCCTTACATCAAACCGCAAGTATTTGGCCGGTGGTACGTATCCGGTGAAGGCTTGTCAACAGACTTCGCAGAAGACCTAAGAGGTAGTGGCTATAGCTTCTGGTATGCAGCCGTTTTAGCAACCGCAGCCGCGATTCTCCCTTTGGTCACCGGTTCCGTACCTCTCACAACGGAGCTACCCCTCGTTCTTTTGTACCCTCTGATTGTCGCCATGGTCGTTGCAGCTTGGGCAGTAACACTCGGCCCTGCCAACGTTCAAACGACCTCTGTCGCCGTTTTAGTTACTGCGGGAGTGCTCGCCAACATTCTAGCGACACTGGTCATCGACGGGATGGCCGATGGGCTCTACACGGCCGGCGTGACCTTGTCGTTGATGCTGGGTTGGCTCCTTCAGGTCCGTTTCGGTGAAAGCCGTTTTCGGTTCCGCATTCGATTGCATGCACATTTGATCTACTACTATTTCGTCGACTTTTTGCAACGCTTTATTAATTTCGTTCTCGGACTGGTGATGGTCGATCTGCTCAACCAGACCATTTTTCAAGCACAACTGCTCAGCGATCTCACCATGTCGCTACCGATCCTCCCTTGGCTAGCCGAATCGCTGGGTTACCCACTAGGCGCCATTGGCGAGCTTTCAGAAGTACAGCGACTTGACATGATTTGGCTTTATGTCGGGATATTGGTTGGTGCCTGGGTCCTCCAATTCCCGTTAAATTTCTTTAAAGGTATTTACATGGTCTGGATCCTTCAACGGATTAACCAAGATCTACGTCTGGCGCTTGTGGAACGTTGGCACCGCCTCTCTTTGAACTACCACAGCGATCACCGTGTCGGCGACTCCATCTACCGTATTTATCAAGACAGTGCTCAGGTCACGGCCGTCATTCAACGGTTAGTGGCGGTCGTTCAAGCACTGATGACTTACTTTACCTGCGTTTTCTTAGTGTCCTTGTTGAGTCCATGGATAGGCTTAATCGCAATCAGCGTCGTCATCCCAGGCTTACTTTGGGCACGATGGGCAATGCCTCGTATGCGGGTGCGGTCACTCATCGCACGAGCGACCAACTCCGACCTTACGTCCCGTATCCAAGAGGCCTTTAGCTCCTTTCGGATCATCAAAGCAAACTCCGCCAGCACACGTGTGCAGAATCTGTTGGAACAGGATTCGGCCATCGCGTTCAATGCCGCATATCGCGCCCGCAGCATTGTCGCGTTCGTGACCATCATCATGTTCACAATCGCCTCAGCGTTCCTGATCGGCGGTGAATTCACGATGGCTTGGTGGGCCAACCAGAGTAACCCGACTTGGGCATCTGAACTCATGGCTTTGGTTGGCGTCAGCTTCGTCGTCTGGAACCTTGCCGCGTTCAATTGGACGAAAGGCGAATTCGACCAAGCCAGTGGCAGCGTACGCTGGCTCATGCGCCAGTGGCTCCAAGCACAGGACCTCGCCATGGGGCTGCAGCGCGTTTTCGATATTCTCGACATTGAACCCGACATCGAAGATGAGGCAGAAGCTCTTCCGCTCGATGCGATTCACAATGAAATTCGATTCGACCGGGTGAGTTTTAATTATGAACCGAGTCGACCTGTCCTAACCGATGTCAGCTTCACGGCAAAACCCGGAACCGTTACCGCGATCGTTGGTCCTACAGGGTCCGGTAAAACCACGGTGATGAGCCTGTTGCTCCGACTATACGATCCGGCAAGTGGTGCGATCACCATCGACGAACGCCGAATCAATCAATACCAAATCCAATCCCTACGCCAAAAGGTCGCAATCGCTCTTCAGGAGAACGTGCTCTTCGCTTCGTCCGTCCGGGACAACATCCGTTACGTCGTACCGGATGCCGATGAGGATTCGGTACGTAATGCGGTTCGCGTGGCGTGCATGGACGATTACATCGAAGGACTGCCCTTTGGATTGGACACGATCCTAGGCGACCGGGGCGGCAAACTGTCCACCGGGCAACGCCAACGCCTTTCTATTGCTCGCGCGGTTGTACGCGACACACCGATTTTGATTCTTGACGAACCCACGGCCGCCCTCGATGCAGCCACCGAACATCGGGTAATGAGCAACCTGGCCGAATGGGGCGAGGGCCGTGTGATCTTTCTAATTACTCATCGAATATCAACGATTCGTCGGGCCGACAACATTCTCTACCTCGACGAAGGAAAGATCATCGAGAACGGCGACCATGCCACACTGATGTCCATCGAAGGCGGTCGCTATCGAGCATTTGTAGACGCAGAGTCAAGTCTTTCGGCGACAGGAGGGTAAAGCGCGTGTCTGAAAGCTCTCCCGCGTCCTCTAACACCCGAACTCAAAGTCAGCGTCAACGAGATCTTGCGCTTGACGCCGAAGCAAGCCGCCTCGACACGCACACGGATATTGGTTTGAGAGAGACCCTTCGTCACATGCGGCGTGCCATGGGTTTGATCTGGTTGTTTCCTGGAGCGTTTAGCGCAAGAGCCTTTTTGTTATTCGGCTCGTTGGCGATACCCATCACGATATTACCGTGGCCGCTGAAAATCGTGATCGATCACGTCGTCCTCGGTGCGCCCATCGAAAATGCCACGGGCTACCCGTTCTATCTGCGGCCGTTTGTCGAGGCATTACATGGCTCTACCGTGCCAGAGATACTGTTCGCGTTGGTCGGCTTAGCGCTCGTCATGGTGCTTTTGTTTGGTGCGTTCCAGCAGGGTGGCGCAACGAGCGACCAAACCGACGCGTTTTTGGATCAGGGTCACGACACCGCAACTCAATCGGAGAATCAAGCCAATTGGTCGTTCAGTTACGCGGGTGGTCTGTGGGGTTACCTCGATTTCATCATCACCATGCGACTGACCCAACGAGTCAACCACCTCCTGCGCGCGCGATTGTTTGAACGCATGCAGTCGTTCTCGATGACGACCCTCGAGGAGCAGAGAATCGGCGATGCCGTTTATCGCGTCATGTACGACACACCATCCTTCACCTACGTGTTCTACGACGTGATCTTCCGAACAGGCATGTCGATCGTGACATTCATCATGGCATCGTTCGCGCTACTGAGCGCGTATCCAAC
>JAKUTI010000202.1 GCA_022448765.1 Pseudomonadales bacterium | reverse complement strand
ATCGCGCTGGCCTATACCGATCGCGGCGCATTACACCGGGTTTTGGACGCGCGTTTCAAAACTATGCTTGATGAAGGGCTAGTGGCGGAGGTGGAGGGCTTGCGTGGCTTGCCCGGTGTCAAGAAAAATAGTGTTGCCATGCGTGCGGTCGGGTATCGGCAGGTCTGGAGGTATCTCGACGGGGATATCGACTATTCCGGGATGTGCGCTGAGGCGGTTGCTGCAACGCGACAGTTGGCCAAGCGGCAATTGACCTGGCTTCGTCACTGTGGCGGGATGGTGTGGTTCAGTGCCGATCAACCGCGGGTAAGCGAGGTGGTTGCCACTTATGCAGAGGTCAAGCTTTCACCCTGGTTAAATAATTGAATCATAGGCGTTGAAACTGACGGCCTGGCACTCTACATTGTCTAGGGTAGGGTGTGCGTGGACTGGTATTGCGGGCACCATGGGACTAACGGCCAGAATGAAGAGAATCCAATAAGGCTTAACGATTAACGAAAGTGTCGTAAGGAAGTAGACGAAGCCCGTATTCTGCTGAATAAAATAGGCCATCACGAAAGCATTCCGGGAGGACCATCATGTCACATCCCAAAGGTACTGCACTGCAGGATCCGTTTCTCAATGCGCTTAGAAAAGAGCGGATACCGGTATCGATTTATCTCGTTAACGGTATCAAGCTTCAAGGTGAGATCGATTCGTTTGATGCGTTTGTTGTGTTGCTGAGAAACAGCGTTAGCCAGATGATCTATAAACACGCTATATCAACGATTGTCCCCTCCCGCGCGGTTCGTTTGCATTATGACGAGGCAGAGGGGAATAGTGCTGACGACGGCGAGGGGGTCAGTGGTAATCGCCGGGACAGGGGCGCCGCTTGAGCCGAGGGAAGTTGGAATTCCCTCCGATCATACCCACCAGGGATTGGGGTGTGGGGGTAGTGTCATCGATCGGTTAGCGGATGTTCAGGATTCTGATCCTTGGGCGATACCGCGTGCTCCGACTGACGGGGAAACCGTGGTGCTGGTGCATCAGCGTCGAGTGGGTGTGGCCGACGATGCGCTCTTTAACGAATTGGCCGGGCTTGCGCTAGCGGCGGGTGGACAGGTATTGGATTGTTTGCATGCCCGCCGCCATCGACCGGAGCCGGGGGGCTTTCTCGGTAAGGGAAAGACGTTGGAACTGGCGGGATTGGTAGAGAGCCACTGTGCGACGTTGGTGATTGTGGATCAGCGTCTGAGTCCTATTCAAGAGCGCAATATGGAGCGGGTTATTCGTTGTCGCGTGATCGACCGCACCCGTTTGATTCTCGATATCTTTGCGTTGCGGGCGCGCTCGCGCGAAGGCCAACTGCAGGTGGAGCTGGCACAGTTACGTTATCTCTCGACTCGATTGGTCCGAGGTTGGAGTCACCTGGAACGGCAGCGTGGTGGCATCGGCCTGCGCGGGCCTGGGGAAACGCAGCTGGAGACGGATCGGCGACTGCTGGGTACCAGGATCTCGAAGCTGAAGAAACAGCTTGAACGAGTTCGGGCGCATCGCAGTCTGGTTCGGCGCGGTCGAGACAAGTTACCGCTGGTCTCAATGGTGGGCTATACCAATGCGGGAAAATCTTCCCTGTTCAATACTTTGACGGCGGCTAACGTGTTGGTCGCTGATCAATTGTTTGCGACGCTGGATCCGACCATTCGAAAGATGGAGTTGGCGGGTATCGGCACGGTGCTGTTGTCCGACACCGTGGGTTTTATCCAGGGCCTGCCGACCACGTTGGTAGAGGCCTTCCGCGGGACGTTGGAGGAGGTTAGATTATCGAATCTTCTGTTGCACGTGGTGGATATGTCTGATCCTCAGCAGCTAGAGCATAGTCACCAGGTTGAAGAAACGTTGGAGGAGATTGGGGCGGGAGCTATTCCTCGTATCGTGGTCTTGAATAAGATTGATCAGACCGATAGGGCTGCATCGGTACGGCGTTTTGGAACGGGTGAAGTGCGAAGTGTGGCGGTGTCGGCGGTTACCGGAGAAGGCGTGACAGGCTTGCAAGGGGTGATTGCTGAGTGCTTGGCAGGCGGTCGGGTCCTCAAGAGATTACGTTTACCACCCACAAGCTATCGCCTACGCGCGCAGGTCTATTCTCTTGCACGGGTGGAGTCGGAACGCATCGATGAAGACGGCCACTGCGTGCTCGACATCGAGATTGGCGCGGCGTCGGAGGGGCGCCTGGCGGCGCAGAAGGAATTCAATGTCGCTTACTGGACAAATTAAACCGGGAGGCGTGGGGATTTGCTCGAAACAACATGCGGCTTCGTTGGCCGCGCGTGATAAACTAAATACCATGAGTGAATCGAATCGTTTGAGTTCTGACGGAGCACAGCAATTTATGGCATGGAACGAACCGGGGTCGGATAAACCCAATCCTTGGGGTCAGGGTAACGGTCAGGGCGGCGGTCAGCAGACCCCACCGGATCTAGATCAGGTCATCCGTGATCTGCAGCAGAAATTCGGCGCTATTTTCGGTGGACGAGGCGGCGGAAGCGGCGGCGGAGGTGGCGGGAGTGCATCCAAGATGGGTGCAGCCGGTCTGGGTGTAATCATCACCTTGGTCGTACTCGGTTGGCTTGCGACGGGATTTTACGTCGTCGAACAGGGTGAGCAGGCGGTTGAGCTACGCTTTGGCGAATTCAAAGAGATCAAAGAAGCGGGACTCCGTTGGCACATGCCCCTCCCGATTGAAAGCAAGGAACTCGTTAACGTGCAGAAAATTCGCACGGTCGAAGTGGGTTATCGAACGGCTACGCGGTCGGGTCAGCTGGCTAAGGTGCCCAGTGAGGCTTTGATGCTGACGACGGACGAGAACATTATCGACATTCAGTTTGCGGTACAGTTTGATGTGCGTGATCCGAAGGAATTATTGTTTAACGTCAGTGAGCCCGATGAACAGGTGGTTCGTCAGGCAACGGAAAGTGCGGTCCGCGAAGTGATCGGTTTGAGCACCATGGACCGGGCGATTACCGGCGGGCGTTCGGAAATCGCGCAGTCCACACGCACGTTGCTGCAGGAGATATTGGATCGCTATCAAAGCGGGCTCAATATTCGTAACGTTGAGATGCAAAACGCGCAGCCGCCGGAAGAAGTGAAACCGGCGTTTGATGATGCGGTAAAAGCGCGCGAAGACCAGGTACGCATCAAGAACGAAGCTGAGGCGTACTCAAACGATATCTTGCCGCGGGCAAAAGGCCAGGCGGCACGCTTATTGCAAGAGGCAGAAGCCTACGAAGCGAGCAAGGTGGCGCTGGCAGAGGGTGAGGCGTCACGTTTTACACAAGTGCTCGAAGAATATCTGAAGGCACCGGTGATCACGCGCGATCGGTTGTATCTCGAGGCGATGGAGTCGGTGTTGGGTAATTCGACCAAGTTGGTTATCGACCAGAAATCTGGCGGGAATAACGTCATGTACTTGCCGCTTGATCAGTTGATCAAGGGCCAGCAGAGCCGTGCCACTGCAGCCACTGGCGGGAGTGTCGATAGTAGCGATTCCACCTCGGGTATCCGAGATAGCACCCGACGAGGCAGTCGTACCAGTGGCCGCGTCTCGAGGTTTTAATTATGTCTGGTAAGCGATTACTTCTACTCATTGTGCTTGGTGTGTTGTTCGTCGTGGCCAGTGGGGCAATTTATGTTGTTGATGAACGCGAAAAAGCGATCGTCTTTCAGTTTGGTGAAATTGTTCGCTGGGATGATGAGCCGGGGCTTCATTTCAAGAAACCATTTGTCAATAACGTGAAGAAATACGATGCACGCATGCAGACGCTGGATGCAGACCCGGAAGAGTATCTGACGCTTGAGAAGAAGAACTTAATCGTTGATTCCTTCGTCAAGTGGCGGGTGGAAGATGCGTTCAAGTATTACACCAAGCTCGGTGGTCTCGCAGGTAATGCCCGCAGTCGTTTGTCGCAGCGTGTGAATGATGCGCTTAGAAGCGAGTTTGGTAAGCGAACGGTTCAGCAGGTTATTGCCGGAGATCGCAAAGAAATCATGGATGTGGTGCGTGAGGCGATTGATAAGGACAGCAGGGAATTCGGTATCGTGGTGGTTGATCTTCGCCTAAAGCGGGTTGATCTAGATCCTGAAATCAGTGGATCAATCTATCAGCGCATGGTGGCGGAACGCTCGCGAGTCGCGAAAGAGCTACGAGCCCAGGGCGCGCAGACGGCGGAGATCATTCGAGCCGATGCGGATCGTCAGCGTGAGATTATTCTTGCCAATGCGGACCGCGAAGCCCAGGTGACGCGTGGCCGCGGGGATGCCAAAGCAACCAAGATCTTTGCGGATGCCTTTGGTCAGGACCGGGAATTCTATCGATTGTATCGAAGTCTTGATGCCTATCAGTCCACCTTTGCGACGCCGGACAATCTGCTGGTCATTGAACCGTCTTCGGAGTTTTTCCGCTACTTTAACGATTCTAAACCGGCGAATTAGAGGGGTGCCATTCGTTGGACTGGCACACTTTGCTGGTTGCGCTCGCGCTAGTGATTATTATCGAAGGGATCATGCCTTTTGTGAATCCGAACGGGTATCGGCGCATGATGGAGGCGGTTAGTCATACGGACAGTGGCAAACTTCGAATCGGGGGTGCCATGTGTATGGTCATTGGCTTGGTTGTGCTCTACCTCGTCAATAGTTAGCGAGCGATTACTGGCATGGGTCGTCATGTGGTCATTCTGGGTGTCCAGTGGGGTGATGAAGGCAAAGGAAAAATTGTCGACCTGTTAACGGACAGGGCCGATGGGGTGGTTCGCTTTCAGGGCGGGCACAACGCCGGTCACACGCTCGTGATCGAAGGGCAAAAAACCGTGTTGCACCTTGTTCCCTCGGGCATTCTTCGCCCGGATATTCATTGTTATATCGGTAATGGTGTGGTCGTCGCGCCGGGCGCCTTATTG
>JAKUTI010000201.1 GCA_022448765.1 Pseudomonadales bacterium | reverse complement strand
TTGGGTAAATTCAACCTTTCAGAGGGGAGAACCGCCAGACACCCGCTTTATTACGTTGGAAATAAGGCGACCGAACCGGTCTCGATGCCGTACGGGGATTGGTAGCTACGGGTGGACTTGAACCACCGACCCCAGCATTATGAGTGCTGTGCTCTAACCAACTGAGCTACGTAGCCCCTGGACCCACGGCGGGCGGGAATTCTGGCGAGAAGCCCTGTTGAAGTCAATCCACGGGAGATGGTTGTCGGGAGATTCGCTCGAAGCAAGATGAACGAAGATTGCTTGAAAAGACGCTGTTAGAGCACAATATAGGCGACGAAATTTATAACGTTTGTTGAGGTGACGAAATGGCAGAGCCGCTGGGCCCTATTGTTGATGCTGGACGGGCGATTGAAGTTAATAAAGTGCTACGTAGCACCTACTTGTTGCTGGCGATGGCGATTGGATTTGCCGCAACCACGGCATTTGTCGGCATCGCGATGGGGTTGCCTTTCATGGGATTTTGGCCCTACTTAATCGGTTTTTTTGGGTTGTCCTGGGCGGTTAATAAAACCGCGAACAGTAGCTGGGGCATTTTACTGACTTTCGTTTTTACCGGTTTCATCGGTTTTGCCATTGCGCCTATTCTCAACGTCTACCTGCAAGTGAATCCTGGCGTTGTGTTGCAGTCCCTGGGGATGACGGCGTTGGCTTTCGTCGGGCTGTCAATTTACACGGTGTTTACGCGGACGAATTTTAGCTGGCTTGGGCAATTCTTGACGGTCGCATTCTTTGTCATCTTGGGCATTATCGTGGCGTCGATCTTTTTTGATCTGTCGGCGTTCTCTTTGCTTATTTCGGGACTGATGGTTTTTGTTGCGTGTGCCCTGATCCTCTATCAGACGAGCAGGATTGTTCTGGGCGGCGAGACAAACTACGTTATTGCGGCGAACAATCTGTTTGTTTCCATCTATATTTTGTTCATGAATCTGCTGTCCATTTTCGGGATTATGGGTGACGACTAAGCTCGGTTGCTAACTTGAGTGAAAGAACGGGAGCTTTGGCTCCCGTTTTTATAAATGTGTCAGACGCCGATAGGCCTTCTGAAGGGCGGTGGGGAGTTCTTCTGTTTCTTCGATCACCATGTAGTGCTCCTCTGGGCACATACGTCTTAAGTAGTCATGTCCGGACCGATCTACGGTGATACAGAACGATTTGATCCCGCGTTGTTCGGTTTCTCGAAGGGCCTTGGCGGTGTCCTGGACACCGTACTCGTGGTTCCCTCGATCGGGCCCATAGTCACAATCCTGGGGGAACCCATCGCTGATGATCACTAAGACCTTCAAGGTCGCGCCGCTGGCTTCCAACTTCGTCGCAGCGTGCCGTATGGCGGGACCCATGCGTGTGGAGCGTTTCGGTGTCATGGCCGCGATAGCGTCGAGTGCCCTTGTATCTAACGCCTGCCTTAATTCTTTCGCTATGTAAAATTCGACGCAGTCGTGACCGTAACCAGAGAACCCGTATACCCCGTACTGGTCGCCGAGTCCCTCCATAGCACCCGCCATCAGTATTACGGCCTCGCGCTGAATATCGATAATTCGGCGTTTTGCCTCTTCCGCTTCACGCCGACTCTCTAGATCGAAGTCAAATTCGTCGTCGTCTTCTGGGTAGGGGTCGCGGAGATTGACCTCGGACGTTGCGTCGGCGTGATCCGTTATCGATGTGGCGATCGGAGACTGATCGATGGGATCGTCAGTGGATGCAGATAAGTCGACCAGAAACGCCGCAGCCACATCGCGTTTCTGGCGTTCGCGTCGACTGTAGACCCGTTCGTCGGGCGAACTGCCGACGCGAAGATCAGCTCGAACATCGACGACAGCACTGAGGTAAAGTTCGTCACCGTCGGTGACTTTGTTGACGCGTTGGTATCCGGATGGGCGGATTTGTTCGAAGCGCTTGCGGACGCCTTGGGCCAGAGGCCGGAGCTTATGCAGTAACGTGACCCCGTCGCCGGTTTGATCATCTATTAGTTTTTCTTCGTAGACGCGACACCAACCGCGGAGATATTGCGAATTGAGGTAGTCCCACTCGTCGTAAAGGTAACTACGTACATTGTCGTGTTCATCCCCAAGCGCATGGCGAACGGCGGAACGTTCCATATCTATTCGACGTTGGACCTGGTCACGTTCTCGGATCATGTCGGTGCTCGTTTCTCGGATAGCCCCGGCGTCGTCCGTCTCTCCCATGATGACTTCTTTGTCCGCTGACTCTTCCGCTAGCTCGAACGCGGCTAGTTGAGCATTCATCGAGTCGAGGTCGTCTTGCCAATCTTCGAGTCGAACCTGTCGCTGAAGCCATTCCATCGGCGGACCATCGTACGTACCGGTTAAATCGTCGACATGATCCGTGGCGGTTTCGACGAGGTGGGCCAACGCTCGGTAGCAGTGGATGGTTGCCTGAACGCTGGTATATACCGTTGCCAGCGGTTCTTGAATTGGAGCAACGAAGTCGGCGAGATTTGTTTGGGCGTACGCGACACCATTTAAAAATCCCCGTAATGTTTCCAAGGCTCCGTTAATACTGTCTTCAAGAGACTCATCGTTGTAGTCGTCATCGAACTTTTTCTGTAGACGTTTTCGGTGGCGTATTGCTCCGGGATAATGCCGGAGCACGGCTTGTTCGATGCGCGCGGCTTCGATCATGCTGAATAACTTGCGAGCGAGGGCAGAATATTCGAAGTGCCGAAACAGCATCTCCAGGTCCGATTCTCGATGTTGCTCCGGAGACTCGTGTTCGCGTAATTCGTCACATTCGCGTCGAGCTTGTTGGATGTCGAAATGGTAGGTACCGAACTCGCGGAAACCGAGCTGTTGCAGTATCAGCCAACGATAGGTTGCGGCGTTATCTGCTTGGATTGAGAAGTAGTCGATGGTGGTAGGCAGATAGACGCTATACGCATCGTGGCTTGCGCTCGAAACATCAGCTTCCTTATCGTTGCGCTCAGAAAGATCGCGGATATGGAAGTAACGCCCGGCAATACCTTCGGCAAAAAGCGACAGCGGACGCTCTACCTCGGCGAGAGTCGTCACGGCCAAATGACGTCAACGATGTCCGAGACGGCCTGTTGCACAGCAACATCGTCCGATACTGCATGGACAATGGCAATTTCGGACGCGCGTCTTGGTTCGATACCTCGTTTGATAAGTTCGCCAGCGTAGATCAATAGTCGAGTACTAACGCCTTCCTCGAAACCATGTTCGCGAAGGTTACGCACCTTGACGCCGATGGTGGCTAAGCGTTTGGCAATTTCTACGTCGAGGCCACTCTCATGCGCGATGATCTCTGCCTCTCTGTCTTCCGCTGGGTAGTCAAACGTCAGACTGACGAATCGTTGCCGTGTGCTTGGTTTTAGGTCTTTCAGGACGCTTTGATAACCGGGGTTGTAAGAAATGATTAGAAGAAAATCTGCATGCGCGGAGACAATTTCTGAAGTCTTATCGATGGGAAGTACGCGGCGATGGTCTGTTAATGAGTGAATCAAAACGGTCGTATCCTTCCGTGCTTCAACGATCTCATCGAGGTAACAGAGCGCGCCGGTTCGTACCGCTTGTGTGAGAGGCCCGTCTTGCCAGACGGTTTCGTCGCCCTTGAGGAGATAACGACCCACGAGGTCGGTGGCGGTGAGGTCTTCGTGACAAGACACCGTGATCAAAGGCTCTTTTAGCGCGGGACGATTCGATTCGGTTTGGCCATAGAGTCGCCATGTCATGTGTTCGACGAAACGGGTTTTACCGCACCCGGTCGGGCCCTTCAGCAATACCGGAAGGCGACTCTGGTACGCAGCCTCGAATGCCGCGACTTCATCGCCCAGCGGCAGGTAATAGGGTTCTTCTTGCAACGACACGAACTACTCTGGGACGAAAGCGTCGCGCCCACCCCGGTAATTGAAAAAAGATTGTGCTGGATTTCGGTTCACCAGATTACGCGTGAACATGGGGTGGTGAAGGCTCCGCACCTCGTGTTCGATTTCCGTAAGAAATTCTCCACTGTCAGGATCGACAATTCGTTGGAACCGGTACTGGTGCTGATCGGATTCCTCCGTAATCAGTCCATTGTCAGCCAAGTAGGTGTGCGGTTTGGAGAAGTTCGATACGTAAATGGCGATGTGGTGCCCGTCGTACTCAGCGATTTCCTCATCGGTCTCTTCAAAGACAAACTGCTGATCCGTGCCCATGGAAACAACAGCGCGGACTCCTTCACTGTCTTCAATTCGTTCGGCCGGGGTATCTAGCACTTCGCGATAAAAGCGAGCGATCCCGTCGGCGGTTCCGGGAGGAGCATCCATGACGGCCAAGGGAATCCCGAGGCTCATGTCACCGTATTTGCCAGGCCCGTAGACGCGGATTTGGTTTCCCCACGGACATGTCACCGCAATGTAATCTTGCCGCTCTTCCCAACTGAACTCGGAACCTTGCATCGGTTTGTCGACGAATTTAAAGCGGCGTTTCAAATCCTCTAGGTCTGGAACAACGACGGCGATGTAGCCACGAAATTTTTGGGCATCATTCTTGGGTAGATGGAATTGCTGTCCCCCGACATTGATCCACATATTGAACGTGCCGAAATCAATATAAGGGTCGCGGGTGAAGCCAAGGCCCGACACGTAAAAAAGTGCCGCCAATTGCTGATCGGGAACGGTCAGATTGACGTGTTCCATGTTAAGGATATTCCCGACGTTTTCTTCAGCGCGGTTGAATTCTCTTGCCTCGCTCACGTTTGACCCCCTTCACGTTGTTCGAGATGCGACGTGCGTTCGTCATAATAATCGTTGATCGGCCCAAACTCGGAAGCACCCTCGAACGCTGATCGAGTGGCGGTGACGATGTCATCGGTCGCCATGGTCGGATCCCACGGCCCGCCCTGTGGCTGGGCTACGTGCCACGGCGTGTCACAAAAAATTTCG
>JAKUTI010000200.1 GCA_022448765.1 Pseudomonadales bacterium | reverse complement strand
CCCCAACATATCTTCAGCGCGCGCATCAACGCATTCAATCGCGAAACTACCAGACACTTTGCGAGCCCTCTCGACGTAGCGATGACTTTCGTTCGATAAATCCTGCTTGGTCAACACAATGACGGCGTTAATCTCAGCCTCGCGAGCTAAGGCAAGGTATCTCACGAGACGATTTTCGTTGAACTCCTCATTGCACGACGTGACGATAAATAATGTGTCGACATTGGCGGCGAGTAGCTGCATCTCTTTTTTCGGGCCGGCAGCATAACGTTTAAATACGCTCTTGCGTTCAAGAAGGCGGTCGACCCTGTCGCGCTCTGCCCCTAGCAATACCCAATCGCCCACCGTGGGTCGTAGTTCGGTAGGGTGCTGAAACCAGCGGTTGCCGAGCACAACGTCATATTCGTCAGCCCCTTCAGTGACGACCAAAGCAGATCGATGCATGGCCACCACGCGGGCCGGTACGGCCGAATCCCGTTCCGACGCGGTCAGCTGGCGAGCAAAATAGTGGTCCCAGCCAAACGCCTCTATGCTCACGCCGGTACACCCATCAGGTCACAGCAACAGATACGAGCTGGTTCAAGTCACGGGCGGTTGCTATCACAAACACCAACGCATTATGGTGGAACCTGTATGTCGACACACCTCAATGAAGCGGAAATAGCAGCGTTCCACCGGCGAGGTTACCACACGCCTTCCCGCGCGCTGTCGGTCGAGGAGGCCGTTGCCATGCGACGCAAACTTGAATCAATTAGCGCTGAATTTGGGACCGAAGATAAGGCTATCCCTCTCACCGACCTGCATCTAGTTTACCGATGGGCTTGGGACACGGTTCATGATCCCCGGATTGTGGATCCAGTTTCCGACCTTCTGGGTCCCAACGTGCTGCTTTGGTCGCTGAATTGGTTTATCAAGGAACCCTTGGACAAGACGTTTGTCACCTACCATCAAGATGCCACCTATTGGGGTCTCGAGCCCCACGACGTCGTCACGGCCTGGGTTGCACTATCCGATGCCGGGCCAACCACCGGGCCCATGAAATTTATTCCCGGAAGCCATCGGGGACCAGTCCAGGATCACATCGACACCTTTGAAGAGCAGAACCTGCTTTCTCGAGGCCAAGCCATCGACCACAATATTCCCGAAACTGACGCGATTCTCGCGCCTCTCGAGGTGGGTGAAATGTCGTTGCATCATGTACGTCTCATCCACGGTTCCGAACCCAATCACACCCACGATCGACGAATTGGAATGGTATTAAGGTACTGTGCCACGCACGTCACGCAGACCAAATTGCGTGACACTGCCGTGCTAGTGCGAGGTGTCGATAGCTACGACCATTTTGATTTGTTACCCCAGCCCGAAACCGATGCGGGCGACGAAGAACTTCGACGCCAAAAAGACGCCTTGGGCCGGACTCACCGAGCACTTCACTCCAAAGACTACGAGTAGTCCGTAGGCTCCGCGTCAGATTAGACGGCATTAAGGTGGTGAATCGAGCACGCGGTTGACCTCTCTCTCGAAATTAACGCGTCTTCCGTATTCACGCTGACCCTCCGATGCGGCGTTGCCTGAAATTCGGATGTGTTGCCACCGCGTACTGATATGACCTTCGGCCTTGGCTTCGTTCACGAAGTGAATCCCGACCCCTGCACGCGGTTTCACGCTCGTGTTGTCCCCAGTTGCGTGAGGTGTTCCAAAACAAAAAAAAGCCACACTGCCTGCTTCTAGTTCACAGCTCACGGCCCCCGCCTCCTCGATCTGCGTACGAATATGGTGATCGGAATCCACGTCTTTCGTATGGGTAAATATTTTTCGAAATGCCCCAGGGACAACTTTTAACGTTCCGTTTGCGACATTCGCGTCATCAATGGCAATCCACATTGCGACGCCGGCCATTGGATCGGGCAGGTGAAAATACGCATTGTCCGTATGCCAATGGGTGCCCATCCCAACTTTCGCGGGTTTAAGAAACATTTGATCAAGTATTTTGACGAGCGGATGCCCTATCAACGCTCCCACCGTTTCGACGACTTTGGGCACAAACGGCAGTGCCCGGAACAATGCACTTCGTTCATGCAGCGGGATTAGCTGAAAGTTTTGTCGCTTTTGCGGGTCGGTTGAGACATCGCGCGGCAACTCGTTTAACACCCACTTGTCTACTTCCAAACGCATGGCGGCAATTTCGTTTGGTTCGAAAAACGCGTCAACGGTGGTATAACCCACGTCTTTGAATTGCTGCACCTGGTCGGCGCTTACCTGCATCGGGTATCCCACCCCAGTGATTCGGCGAGAGCATAAACCAAGGGGTTAAACATGAGCGAATTTGAAGGGAAGGTGGCCATCGTCACGGGCGCGGGAGGGGGCATTGGTCGCTGTCACGCAATCGAATTTGCGCAACGCGGCGCAAAAGTGGTGGTCAACGATCTGGGAGGCAAAGTAGACGGGACAGGCGGAGGCGACGCCGCTGACCAAGTGGTCGCCGACATCGAGGCAATGGGTGGAACGGCGATAGCCAACAAAGCGTCGGTTTCTGATCGCGACGGCGCAGGATCTATCGTTGAAGACGCACTCAGTGCATTTGGCCGCGTCGACATTCTCGTGAATAACGCGGGTATCTTACGAGACAAAACCTTTAAGAAAATGACCTTGGACGAATGGGACATCGTCGTAAACGTTCATCTCAATGGCTCCGCCTACGTCACCCACGCCGCTTGGCCGCACATGTACGAACAACGCTACGGCCGTGTCGTTTTCACCAGTTCGGGGTCTGGTATTTTCGGTAACTTCGGACAGTCCAATTATGGTGCCGCGAAAATGGGCATGCTTGGCCTGATGAACGTGTTGGCACTCGAGGGTGCCGCCCGAAACGTCCGGGTAAATTGTCTGGGACCAGGCGCTGCCACAAGAATGACCAATACGGTGCCGGGGCGAGACGAAGACCTTGGTGAACCCGACCCCCTTCGCCACCCAGCGCTGGTTAGCCCAGCAGTTTTGTTCATGTGTAGTGAAGACGCTCCGAACGGCGCGGTGATTCACGCGTCAGGTGGTAATTATTCGCAGAGCCATATCGCCGTTAACGAACCCGTCGCGCTGGGGCCAGGAACGACTTACGAAGACCTGGTGCCACACATCGAAAAACTCATGGACATGTCATCCGCCAAACCGAGAGAGCGAAGGACACCCAAACCATCACGATAACAGGACGCTCAACCCCGCATGGCTGACTTTTTTGGTTGCCGGACTCAGCGCGCCGCGCGGGCAACGAGGTTTTCAAGTTCTTCTTGTCGTCCCGAAACAGGCTCCATGGCCAAGTCCCCCGCATGGACATGAGCAGACAGCGTTTCCAGCGTTGCTTTTCTTTGTTGAATCGACTGACCTATCGGGGACTGCCATCCGGCGTACCGCTCGGCCCGAGCATTCGCCAAAACTTGTGTCTCGTAAAGGGCAATCGCATGGTCGAATGCCCGAGCCACGGTATCCATGCCACCTATGTGGGCGTGAAATAGGTCTTCTCTCGCCACACTTTGTCGACGCAATTTCGCGTCAAAGTTCAATCCGCCGTTAGAGAACCCGCCGGCCAGAAGAATTTCGTATAGGACGAGAGCAAATTCCTCCGCATTCGTCGGAAATTGATCCGTATCCCAACCGTTCTGGGGGTCTCCTCGATTCGCATCAATGCTTCCGAACAAGTCGTGGGCAATGGCGTAGGCTACTTCGTGATGGAAGCTATGACCCGCCAGGGTCGCATGGTTGCATTCGATATTGAGCTTGAATTCTTTTTCCAGATCGTATTTTTGCAGGAACGCGAAACAGCTCGCTGCATCAAAGTCGTACTGATGCTTCGTCGGTTCACAAGGCTTTGGTTCGATGAGTAGGGTGCCCTCAAAGCCTATTTTTTGTTTGTGTTCCGCGACCATTTCCATAAAACGTCCAAGCTGATCCGATTCACGTCGCAAGTCAGTGTTCAACAGCGTGTCGTAGCCTTCTCGTCCACCCCAAAGCACATAGTTTTGGCCTTCTAGCTCATGGGTTAGTTCAAGTGCTGTCTTAACCTGATCTGCTGCAAAAGCAAATACATCTGGATTCGGGTTTGTGGCGGCCCCTGCCGCATAACGCGGATGACCAAATAAATTTGCCGTTCCCCAAAGCAATGCCACGCCTGAGCGTGCCATCGCGGTCGCCATTTCGTCAGCTATTAACCTCAAATTCTTTTCCGTTTCCCGAACGGTCGCTCCCTCAGGAGCGATATCCCGGTCATGAAAACAAAAGTACGCAACGCCCAATTTTTCAAAAAATTCAAACGCTGCAGCCAATTTCTTTTGCGCGCCGGCAACGTCATTCCCCCACGGCCGGTCCCACGTACCATCTCCAAAGACGTCGTCGCCGGGAGCCGCGAACGAATGCCAGTAGCAGACGGCAAATCGTAAATGTTCAGCCATCGATTTCCCGAGCACTTTCTTTTCCGCATCGTAATAATGAAACGAAAGTGGGTTAGCGGATGCCGTCCCAACATACGGAATCTTTTCAATATCTGGAAAAAAGGCCATTTTTATCTCCTATCTTAACGACGCGAAACGTTCTTTCAGATCACGATAGAGCCCTTGGAAGGTCGCATAGCGTTCTGTCATCAGATCGACTCTAGCGGGATCCGGTTGGATCCTAAAATCTAAAGGAGGCGGACTACAGACCGCGCCTACATCCTGCCCTGTGTTTCCTAATATTGCCAGACGAGCTGCCCCCAAAGCCGGCCCAAATTGGGCGTCTCGACGGTACGTCAATGGCGTGGCCAGCGCATCGGCTATGAGCTGTCCCCAATACATGCTTTGCGCGCCACCTCCCATGACGTCCATCGAGTCAGGTGAAGCACCGACCTCGGCGAGAGCCTGCTGACAATCTCTTAGCGCAAAAGCAACGCCCTCTAAAACTGCATAACCAAGTTCCGCCCGATCCGT
>JAKUTI010000020.1 GCA_022448765.1 Pseudomonadales bacterium | reverse complement strand
TGCGAACGACGCCGACTGTTTTGCATTGTCGGAAGCTGTCGCGGGTGCTGGGCGCTCATGTTCATGCGTCTTCGGCATCATTCTAGGTACTGGCGTTGGCGGTGGTTGGGTAATTAATGGACAACTTCTTAGGGGTCCTAACGGATTGAGCGGTGAATGGGGGCACACGCCAATGCCATACTTTCGCTCCGATCCGCATTCGATTCGTGCCGAGACGGACCTACCCGATCGGCAATGCTATTGTGGTCGAGCTAACTGCATCGAAACGTTTTTGTCCGGGCCTGGACTATCATTAACGCATCGCCTGTTAACCGACGAAGACCTCGAAGCGGACAAGGTTGCGGACTCTGAATTCAGTGCGCAATCCTACAATCTCTATACCTCGATGTTGGCGCG
Organism: Pseudomonadales bacterium; assembly: GCA_022448765.1. Lineage (GTDB taxonomy): Bacteria > Pseudomonadota > Gammaproteobacteria > Pseudomonadales > Azotimanducaceae > UBA11889. The sequence goes on along the minus strand of JAKUTI010000020.1, from coordinate 19,696 downwards.
AGCATTGGCTCAGATAGTTAATGTCATCGATCCCGACATCATCGTTTGTGGCGGCGGGGTCTCCAATTCGAAACACCTGTATCGCGACTTAACGAGTAAAATGGATGACTACACATTCACTTCGGAAGGTGCCACGCGAATCGTGCCGGCAGAACATGGTGATGCAAGTGGAGTGCGCGGTGCAGCGTGGCTTAATCCCGCATAATGACGTTTTAGCGCGCAGTTTCCTTACGCTGCCTGTGCTGCTTGGACGCTGGATCGAGTTGTAATGTCGACGGAACGTGGCACGGAGGACACCAACCCCGCAGAGACCCAAGAGTGGTTAGATTCGCTCGAGTATATTCTCGATAACGAGGGGGTTGAACGCGCTAATTTTCTGCTGAGACGGCTTTCGTCCAGAATGACGAAAACGGGCGCTTCGTTGCCCTACACTATCACCACGCCCTATCGAAACACTATCCCAGCCCATCTCGAGGCATTCATGCCGGGCGATCTCTTCATGGAACGCCGGATTCGTAGTTTGATCCGTTGGAACGCTCTGGCGATGGTCGTCCGCGCAAATCGTCGAGACGGCGATTTGGGTGGTCACATTTCGACCTTTGCTTCTTCAGCGACTCTTTACGAAGTCGGATTCAACTACTTTTTCAGGGGTCCGACGCTGGAGCACGCTGGCGACTTGGTTTACTTCCAGGGGCACAGCGCACCGGGAATTTATGCGCGCTCTTTCTTAGAACGCCGATTGAATGAGGAACATTTGGATAGCTTTCGCCAAGAAGTCCGTGGTGGCGGTCTTTCTTCGTATCCCCATCCCTGGCTCATGCCCGATTACTGGCAGTTTCCTACCGTTTCGATGGGCCTTGGTCCGATTCAAGCAATTTATCAAGCGCACATCATGAAATATCTTGATTCGCGCGGGCTCGTTCCTATGGAAGACCGTAAAGTATGGGCTTTTCTCGGTGACGGCGAATGTGATGAACCCGAATCCCTCGGTGCGCTTGGGCTTGCCGGACGAGAGCGACTCGACAATCTTGTTTTTGTGGTCAACTGCAATTTGCAACGGCTGGACGGACCCGTTCGAGGAAACGGCAAGATAATCCAAGAGCTTGAAGGCGAATTTCGCGGTGCCGGATGGAACGTGATCAAGGTTGTATGGGGACGTTTATGGGACCCGCTCTTCACCAATGACGTTGACGGGCTACTGCAGCAACGCATGAACGAGACGGTGGATGGCGAATATCAGAATTACAAGGCCAAAGGCGGCGGCTACACGCGCCAAGAATTTTTCGGAAAGCACCCTAAATTACTAGAACTTGTCACCAATCTATCGGACGACGACATCATGCGTCTCAATCGCGGTGGCCATGACCCATTCAAAGTTTACGCCGCGTATCAAGCGGCCATGGATCACAACGGCCAGCCCACGGTGATTCTTGCGAAGACCGTGAAGGGTTACGGAATGGGCGATGCGGGAGAATCCGAGAACACGACCCATCAAGTCAAAAAGCTTGATCTTGAAGATTTAAGACATTTCCGTGACCGATTCGATATTCCTCTGTCAGACAGCGAATTGGAGTCTGTGTCCTACTACAGACCGCCGAGCGATAGCCCGGAAATGGTGTACATGCTTAAGCAGCGAGAGAAACTCGGTGGTCCGATCCCAAGTCGTGTCGTCTCCCCTCCCGGATTTGATATCCCGTCTCTCGAATATCTTGAAAATATGCTGAAAGGCGGCGGCGATCGAAAATTCTCTACGACCATGGGCTTCGTAAGAATTCTGTCCACACTATTGCGGGACGAGTCAATTGGGAACCGGATTGTTCCGATCGTCCCGGATGAGGCGCGTACCTTTGGCATGGAGGGGATGTTTCGGCAACTGGGGATCTACTCATCCGAGGGCCAACTATATGAACCCGTTGATGCAGACGAGCTGGCTGCGTACCGAGAGTCGAAAGATGGTCAGGTTCTCGAAGAAGGTATTAACGAAGCAGGTGCATTTGCGGCGTGGTTGGCGGCGGCTACATCCTATAGCACACATCAGTACACGCTGATTCCATTTTATTTGTTCTATTCCATGTTTGGATTTCAACGCGTTGGCGATCTCGCCTGGGCAGCAGGTGACATGCAGGCTCGTGGATTTCTGTTGGGAGCGACATCGGGGCGCACGACGCTTAATGGCGAAGGATTGCAACATCAAGATGGGCACAGCCACCTGTTGTCGGGAGCCGTTCCGAACTGTGTTTCGTACGATCCATGCTACGTCTACGAGCTCGCGGTGATTATTCAGGATGGGCTTCGGCGGATGTACGTCGAAGACGAACGGATCTTCTATTACGTCACGATAATGAACGAAAACTATGCACAGCCCGCCATGCCTGATGGTGTTGCGAACGGGATCCTGCGCGGGATGTACAAACTAGTGTCCATCGACCCGAGTGGGTCGAAACGCAAAATCAGGTTGTTGGGTAGCGGGGCTATATTGAATGAAGTGATGAAAGCGTCGATCCGATTAAAACGCGACTATGACGTAGATGCTGAAGTATGGAGCGCGACCAGTTTTACGGAATTGGCCAGGGATGGTCACGACGTTGCCCGATGGAACATGTTGCATCCGGCGGAGCAATCGCGACGCAGTTACGTTTCAGAATGCCTGGAAGGTGCTACGCCCGTTGTTGCCGCGACCGATTACGTCAAACACCATGCCGATTCGATTCGCGGGTTTATAGAAGCGCCCTATCGGGTATTGGGCACAGATGGTTTCGGTCGCAGTGATACAAGAGAGCAATTGCGCGGTTTTTTTGAAGTCGACGACCGCTTTGTCACCCTGGCGGCACTGACCGAACTCGCGAACGCACAGGTGATTGCGCAGTCCGATGTTAAGAACGCGATTGACGACATGGGTATCGCGCCGGATAAATCGAATCCTCGACGATCATGAGCCTCTTGGAGGTCAAGATCCCTGATGTCGGCGATGCCGAAGAAGTTGAAGTCATTGAAATCTGTGTTTCGGTGGGCGACAAAATCTTGCGTGGTGCTGTGCTGATCGTTATTGAATCGGAGAAGGCGTCCATGGAGCTACCCACGGAAGTGGCTGGGACGGTCATTGGTATCAGTCTTGCGGTGGGCGACATCGTGAATGAAGGGGATGTGGTAGCAACACTCGAAACAGAAGCAAGCGATGCCCAGATAGATGAAACGGAGAACAAAATTGGTCCGGACAGTAAAGGCGATCGGCCCCCGGCGATGCAAGACAGTTTCAAATCGCAGCAATCGGCAGCTGGGAATCGAGGCGATCAACGTATCGAAAGCGAAACAGAAGTCGAAGTACGGATACCAGGTGTGGGAGATGCTGACGAGATCGTTGTGATCGAAGTTGCGGTCGAAACGGGGGAGGCGGTATCTGTTGACGACGTCCTGGTTGTAATTGAATCGGAAAAGGCTTCGATGGAAATACCGTCACCGGTAGCAGGGACAGTAAGGTCTATGGAATTGGCGTTGGATGACGAGGTGGCCGAAGGAGCGCTCGTAGCTGTAATTGCAGCGCGTGGTCCAATCGACATACCGGTGGCATCTGGCCTGTCCGATGCTGTTCCTTCAACTCCCCTCGCGACTGATCTGGAACCAAGAACATCGGCAATTCGAGCGTCACAGCCCCTGGAACAGGGAAGTGGGTCGACGGATAAGACGGTGTACGCTGGGCCAGCGGTCCGGAGGCTGGCGCGGGAATTGGGCGTGGATCTGGGATCAATCAAAGGCTCCGGTTCTCAGAGCAGGATCGTTAAAGATGACGTAAAAGCATATGTCAAAGGTATTTTAACGAGATCAAGCCAGCGTGACCCACCATCCCTTCCATCAGTGCCGGTTGAGGACTTTACGAAATACGGGGAAATCGAAGAGGTTCAGCTAACCCGCGTTCGGCGCGCCGGTGCCGTAAATTTGCATCGAAGTTGGCTCAACATCGTGCATGTCACGCAGCACGATCTCGTCGATGCAACCCAATTGGAAGATGTGAGACTCAAGATGAAACGTGAGGCAGGGATGGAGTCGCTTACACCTTTAGCGTTTGTGTTAAAGGCGTGTGCGCTGAGCCTGGCCGAGTTTCCTCGGTTCAATGCCTCGATAGGACCTACGTTAAAAACGTTGATATTGAAAAAATACTGTCATATCGGCTTCGCTGTCGACACCGAAGTTGGGCTTGTGGTGCCGGTGATCCGTAATGTTGATAGCAAAGGCATCTTGGAACTTTCCGAAGAAGTAGTGGAGCTGTCTGAACTTGCCAGAGCTCGAAAACTTGGACCGGACCACATGGCGGGCGGTTGCTTTACGGTTTCGAGCTTAGGAGCGATTGGTGGTACCGGATTCACCCCGATTGTTAATGCTCCTGAACTGGCCGTCCTGGGCGTTGCCAGGATGGATACTCAGCCGTTTTGGGATGGGCAGGAATTTGTGCCGCGATCCATGTTACCGGTCTCCCTTTCATACGATCACCGGGCAATTAATGGAGCGGAGGCTGGTCGATTCGTGCAGCGTCTCGGGGAAATACTTGCTGAACCCGAAGGCTTATCCCGTTAATGATTGGCGTTATCGGGGACCACCGGTTGCCATAATCGCTCAACACCGGCAGCCGTCGTGCGGGAAATAACAAACAAATAATCCGATAGGCGGTTTAGATAAGCACCAACCCCAGCGTCAATGAGGCTATTGACTTTCGCGCGCCAAAACGACCGTTCTGCACGCCTCATGGTCGTGCGCGCCATATGCGCAAGTGCGCAAATCGCGTTACCTCCTGGCAAGACGAACTCCCGAAGCGGCTCGAGTTCTGCATTCAACAGCGCGATTTGCTCTTCGACATCCTCAATTTCACCGTGCCAGTCAACCTGACTGGTGCCCGTTGCCACCCCAGCGCCGACATCAAAGAGACGGGACTGTACGGTGATTAGAACGTCGCGAAATGGGCAATTGCTTTCAAGGTAGGCGATTAACACGCCCAGCGCACAATTCGCTTCGTCCAGGTTACCGGCCAATTCCAGTCGATCGTGTTCTTTCGGATAACGCTCGCCATCGGCGAGGGAAGTTTTACCTCCGTCGCCCGTGCGGGTGGTGACACGATCGATTCGATCAGGCATCTCGGCGCTCCTTTGACGAGGTATACAGTAACACTGTGGGCGGTGGGTCGTTAGCCTGGGTCAAATCGATATCGATTTGACGCCTTCGTCTGCGACACGCGGGTTGGTGGTTGTTAACTGCGGCAGTGACGATATCGTGGCACGGGTTCGTGCAATCCTTGCCACGAAATGGTTCTTGTGCGAGTTTTGCGACAACTCCAACGATGACTACTTGCTGGTGTCTAAGTTACAGAGTCTCCGGTTTTTTATGGCATCGAGTGATTTTGACGGGTAACTAACGCGTATGGCCAGTTTTGACGTTGTTTCTGAGGTCGAGACCCAAGAAGTTCGCAATGCAGTCGATCAGGCGGTCCGCGAGATCAGCACGCGGTTCGACTTTCGCGGGGTTGATGCCGGCTTTGAATACGAGGACGAAGAGATCCTGGTATGGGCGGAAGAGGAATTTCAGGTCGATCAGCTAACGGACGTGTTGAAAGAAAAACTCGCCGGGAGAAAAGTTGATATCGGCGCACTTGATGCTCAAGAACTAGTGGCGTCGGGGAAGCAGAAGCGATTGAAGTTTCGGCTCCGGCAAGGCATCGATGGAGACGTAAGCCGGCAGATCACAAAATTGGTGAAAAGCTCGCGGCTCAAAGTACAAGCCCAGGTGCAGGGTGACAAAGTGCGTATAGCCGGGAAGAAGCGTGACGACCTGCAATCGGTCATGGGATCTCTGCGCGATGCCGATATCGACATACCGCTTCAATTCAATAATTTTCGGGATTGAACGTTAACTCGACCCAGCGCTGGCTGGCATCGATTGCCATTTATTGGCACCCGCGCATCGCGGCGCTCTTTTTTCTTGGTTTTTCCGCGGGACTACCTTTTCTACTGGTTTTTTCGACGATGTCAGCGTGGCTGACGGAATACGGGGTTAGCCGCTCGACGATTGGTTTTTTTAGTTGGATTGGGATTACCTATTCGATCAAAGTGTTTTGGGCGCCCGTGGTCGATCGAATTCGATTGCCGGGTATCGGTCGATTGGGTCAACGTCGGAGTTGGATATTGCTCGCCCAATTGGGTATAGCGGCGGGACTTTTTGGACTTTCCCTCGTCGATCCAAGCGAGAACTTACACGGCGTTGCGTTATTGGCGTTGTTGGTGGCGTTCTCGTCGGCGACGCAAGACATTAGTATTGACGCATACCGCATCGAAGCTGCAGAGATGGATCGGCAAGCGGCGATGGCGGCCGCATACATCTTCGGCTATCGAGTGGCGTTGCTGGTTGCGGGTGCAGGTGCGCTCCTTATTGCCGAATTCAGCACATGGAGCGTGAGTTACGGGATCATGGCCGGACTGGTATCGATTGGCGTGATTACGACTTGCACTGTTCGGGAACCGCAACATGATGTTTTGATCGAGCATTATCGCGGGAACGGCCGCGAACCCATACAAAAACGGTTGTTGCGCTGGTTTCAAAGCGCTGTCGTTGCCCCCTTTCACGAGTTTTTTACTCGATACGGCTGGCTAGCGTTGGTTGTTCTGGGCGTTATCGCGACTTATCGCATTAGCGACATCACGATGGGGGTGATGGCCAATCCTTTTTACCTCGACCTTGGTTTTACCAAAAGCGAGATCGCGAGCATCGTCAAGGCCTTTGGCTTTTCGATGACACTCGCGGGCGCGGGGCTGGGGGGCTTGTTGGTCGTTCGCTTTGGACTTATGCCGATGATGATGACAGGAGCTATTTTAGTTGCGCTGACGAACCTTCTCTTCGCGCTGATGGCGGAGCTGGCGCCAACGCGAACGCTGCTCGCCGTGGTTATTAGCGCTGACAACTTGAGTGCAGGATTGGCCAACGTGGTGTTTGTCGCTTTCCTTTCGAGCTTGGTCAATAAGACCTATACCGCGACGCAGTATGCGCTTTTTAGTTCCGTGATGACGTTGCTTGGTAAGTTTATTGGGGGGTTTGCCGGCATCGTTGTCGACGGCTTTGGCTACACGATGTTCTTTATCTACGCGAGTGGCATTGGTATTCCGGCCATGCTCTTTTTATTAGCCGCGATGAGGTCTAAGGTTTTTTCGGGCCCTAAGGTTGCCACCCAAATTCTGCCAAACTGACGCGCTTTCGCGCGAAGCTGATGCCCTCTTGAAGGAGCAGTGACTTCTGTCGTGCTGCCCGAGACCCGGTAAGCGAAATTTCGCCGCGTGCGTTAACAACTCGGTACCAAGGCAAAGTGCTATCGCCCGGAAGATTGCTGAGAACCCTCCCAACGCCCCGGGCTGCCCTGTGTAAACCGGCAAGTCGGGCGATCTGACCGTACGTTGCCACGCGGCCGTGCGGAATTGCTGCAACGATCAACCATATACGCGCATCGGCGGAGATCTTGACATCTCCCGGATTGGTACCCAGATTGTGGTGTATGCGCAATTGGACAGCGGTCTTTTTCGTAACCCCACTTGTCGAAATGTACCTTCTTATTGAGGTGGGTGGCCAGATCGGTGCCTGGTCGACGATTTTCTTGGTCGTTTTCACGGCGGTAGTAGGCGTTTCCCTTCTTCGCTGGCAAGGTTTTCGAACCTTGACGAGGGGACTTAGGCGTTTACAACAAGGCCAGCTGCCTGCAACTGAAATGGTTGAAGGCCTGTTGTTGGCGGCTGCCGGAGCTCTGTTGTTGACCCCAGGATTCGTGACAGATGCCGTTGGATTCGGATTACTTATGCCGTGGGCAAGAAACAATATCGCGAAAAAAATTCTAGCCCAGGTTGACCTGAGAGGCCCGGTACATCGGCCTACAGGGGTAGGAGAGACCATCGAAGGCGACTTTCAACGCCGCCCTTAGCTTGAAAAAGAATCGCAAATAGGGGTTGAAACCCTAGATTCGATCCCTATTATATGCGTCCCCCTAATTAGCACTCTCTCTTTTGGAGTGCTAATTAGGATAAGTAGGAAGGGTATAAACCTTGGGAGACATTTGTTCATGAATATTCGACCCTTACACGACCGCTTGGTTGTGCGTCGGTTGGAAGAAGAGACGACCTCCGCTGGAGGGATCGTGCTTCCCGACTCGGCTGCAGAAAAGCCATCGCAAGGAGAGGTTCTGGCCGCTGGCCCGGGCAAAATCCAGGACGATGGCAACATTCAAAAACTTGACGTGAAAGTCGGCGATAAGGTCATTTTTGGCCAATACGGCGGCAGCACCGTCACGCTTGATGGAGACGAACTCTTAATTCTCTCCGAAAGTGAAATTTTCGGTGTGTTGGAAGACTAACCAATTGATTCATAGAGGAACTAAGCGATGAGCGCTAAAGACGTAAAGTTTTCAGACGACGCGCGCAGCCGTATGCTCGAGGGAGTAAACACGCTTGCGAATGCCGTCAAAGTTACGCTGGGGCCCAAGGGACGTAACGTGATCCTAGACAAGTCCTTCGGCGCGCCGACGGTCACCAAAGATGGTGTTTCGGTTGCCAAGGAGATCGAACTGCAAGATAAGTTCGAGAATATGGGTGCACAAATGGTCAAGGAGGTTGCAAGTCATACCTCCGACGAAGCCGGTGACGGCACGACCACGGCCACTGTGTTGGCCCAGTCGATTTTGACGGAAGGACTGAAGGCAGTTGCCGCGGGGATGAACCCCATGGACCTTAAGCGGGGTATTGATAAAGCCGTGTCCGCTGCCGTCAGCGAGATCGAAGGCATGTCGACGCCGTGTGAGGATTCCACGGCGATCGCGCAGGTTGGTACGGTTTCGGCCAATAGCGACAACCTGGTGGGTGAGATTATTGCCGACTCGATGGACAAAGTGGGCAAAGAAGGCGTGATCACCGTCGAGGAAGGAAGCGGTCTTGAAAACGAACTCGACATCGTCGAGGGCATGCAGTTTGATCGAGGTTATCTCTCGCCTTACTTCATCAACAATCAAGATTCGATGGCAGCAGATTTGGATGAGCCATACATCCTTCTTTGCGACAAGAAAATTTCTAATATTCGGGACATGCTCCCGGTGCTCGAAAATGTCGCGAAGTCGGGTAAACCCCTCATGGTCATTGCTGAAGACATTGAAGGGGAAGCGTTAGCGACTTTGGTTGTCAACAACATGAGGGGCATTGTCAAGATTGCCGCGGCGAAGGCGCCTGGTTTTGGAGATCGCCGAAAGGCCATGCTTCAGGACATAGCGATTTTGACCGGTGCGACCGTCATCTCAGAAGAAGTTGGGCTCACTCTCGAAGGTGCATCGTTGGATGACCTGGGAACGTCCAAACGTATTTCAAGTTCCAAGGAGAATACGACCATCGTCGATGGTGCCGGTGAAAAAGGCGATATCGAGGGCCGTATCAAGCAGATTCGTGCGGAAATTGAGGACACCAGTTCCGACTATGACCGTGAGAAGCTGCAGGAAAGGCTTGCCAAGTTGGCCGGTGGCGTTGCCGTAATCAAGGTCGGCGCATCGACTGAGATCGAGATGAAGGAGAAAAAAGCACGGGTAGAAGATGCCCTGCATTCGACTCGTGCTGCCGTGGAAGAAGGTATTGTTCCCGGTGGTGGCGTTGCACTGATCCGCGCCTTGCAGAAGATCGAAGGCCTATCGGGTGATAACGAAGACCAAAATGTGGGTATTCAAATCGCCCTAAGGGCGATGAGCGCGCCGATTCGACAAATTGCGGAAAACGCAGGTGACGAATCTGCCGTGGTTGTCGATAAAGTTCGGTCCCTCGAAGGGAATCAGGGATACAACGGTGCTACGGGTGACTACGGTGACATGATTGAGCTCGGGATTCCTGATCCTGCCAAGGTGACGCGGATTGCTTTGCAAGCCGCAGCTTCAGTCGCGGGTCTTATGATCACGACCGAAGCGATGGTGAGTGAGCTACCCGAAGACAATCCTCCACCCATGCCTGGCGGTGGTGGCGGGATGCCGGACATGGGTGGCATGATGTAGCTCGTTACCCGTTCGGATCCAGTTTGGGGGGCGTTGCCGCCTTTCGCGGCAGCCTCCCGAGTGGGACGCCTAATAAAAAGCCCTGCTATGTGCGGGGCTTTTTTTTGCTTCCGTTCGCTGAGAAATTCTCATCGGCAATAGCTATTCGTTCGGGACTGAAATCTCGAGGAAGGATTCCGGACAGAAGGCGTTAAATGTCGCGTTAAACCAGGGTATGATCTGTGCGCCGGAGCGGTTGAAATAGATAGAGGGGGTGTTATGGAAGTCGTCGAGTACTTAGCGCGGTGGGGTCACTATGTTTTCGGTATCACGTGGATTGGCCTGCTTTACTATTTTAACTTGATTCAAGGCGGTTACATGGCCGCTGCTTCAAACGAAGCGAAAGTCGATGCCTTTACGAAACTGGTGCCAAATGCGCTTTGGTATTTCCGTTGGGGCGCGATGTTGACGTTTCTGACGGGCTTGGTGCTGCTTGAGGCGGTATGGCGCAGTGGCCGTTTGGGGATCGATATTACGGTAGGCGCGACGATGGGAACGCTGATGTTCCTCAATGTGTGGCTCATTATTTGGCCGAACCAGAAGATCGTGATTGCCTCGAATGAAGCTGTCGCTGCGGGCGGTGAGGCTGATCCCGGTCAAGCGGACGCGGCGGCCACGGCGCTGCTTGCGTCAAGAACCAATACGCTCTTTTCCCTCCCAATGCTGTTTTTTATGGGATCGAGTTTCCATTTTCAGCAGGGACCAGGATTGCTCGATAACCTCTCGGCTCCTGGCCTCATCGTCGCGATGATCATTGTCTTGGCGATCGAAGCTAACGCGATCTGGGGCAAGCTGTCGGTGATTACGACGGTCAAGGGCGTTATCCACTCGAGCTTGATTCTGACGGCAATTCTATGGGCAGCTGTTGCGCTGCTTTAATCGACAGAAATTTCGTTCACTGGAAAGGGTCTCGTTGAGGCCCTTTTTTTGCGAGATTGTTGCGCTAATCCCTGGCGGTTTATCGCACCGAGTTTGAGATATTGAGCGAACAGACGCCCGAGAAGGATTCATCGATATCTGCTACCGGAAGTGGCGGCCGTTATCCCCGACCCAGCCGTTCGCCAGGAGCAAGTACCAACAGCAGTTCTATTCCGTATAGCCTTTTGCTTGTGATGGCCATCATCGTGGGTGTCGGCGGTTGGTTTGTCTTTGACCTATTTGAAGCCACGGAGGATGAGCTTGAGGATGCGCGCGCGCGCATCACGGTATTAGAAGAGCGAGTCCGTGTTACCGACGAGACGGTGACTGAAACTGGAGCAAGTGCCAACGAACAGATCAACCTTTGGGAGTCAGAAATTCGACGTCTCGAACAACAACGGAAAAAGAACAAAAGCGCGATCGAAGGAAATCGAGCGGAGTATCAAAAACAAGCTAAAACCGTCACTTCGATCGAGACCAGCATTCGCGGCCTGAAAGCCCAGGTGTCGCGTCACGAGGGATCGTTCACCGAGCAACAAAAAGTACTTGATGAGTTGAATACGCTGCAAAATAACGTTGAGCAACTGGTCAATCAGCAGCGCGATCTCGTCGATAAAGTGAATGTCACCAGCCTGACGACCTCGGGACTTCGCTCCAGTCTTGAGACCAGGGTTAGAGAAAACGAGGAGGCTATTGTTGCCATCGACGCTTATCGTCGCGAGGTTAATGCGCGACTGGCCGAACTCAAGCGGCGGCTCGAATCGCCTCGGCCCTGATCAAAGCGAAGCAGATCGTGGTTAGCTCGGTTTGACAGGTATTGGTTGACGTTGGTCAATCAACCGCGTTCCACAGTTCAAGAACATCGAGTAGGACCAGGTACCCGTCGTAGGAGACTTCGATACCGTTTTCGGTGATGGCCTGTAACGTCATTCCGTCTTGGATCTCGTCGCCCTCGCGCCATATGGTTCCCCCAATATGGACGGTCCTTTCCGAGGGCTCCGCAGTATAGGTATGGATGCTGATTGCGAGATTCGGAAACGTATATCCCACGACACCTTCGAAGTCTCGATAATAGACGAGCTCGAGTCCATTGGGTGTAGGATCAACCTCTTGCACCGCGGGGACTGTTGGCGGGGTCAACTGGCTCTTGGAGATTGCTGAGGTTAGAAGCTCGCCGGATTTTGACTGCAAGTCCTCTTTAATAAAGCGATGTTGGTCCGACTTTTTCTCGGCTGACGCGCTGGTACTTTCGGGAACATTTGTTGGGTCCAACAGTAGCCATGCGAACAATACAGCGTTAAGAAGGAAAAGCGTGCCGACGAGAGTCTTGTAAGGAACTCGCGACTGCGGTGCCACGTGATCGACAAGGGACACACCGCGACGTTCCGTTTCGGCCTTACGTAAAGCGTCGAGTATGTAGGACATCAGAGGTCCTGGCGTAGCTTAGCGATGGGGACATCGCTACTGCTGTGAAGCCTAATGAGCGAGTGGGGACCAGCGATACCGTCGGGGCGAAGTTGCTGGGACCGTTGGAATGTCTTGAGAGCGTCTTCTAATTCGGAATCGAAGATCGCGCGATCGCTCAAGATGGCCTTAAGCGGCGTTAATGACTCGAGTCGCTCTCGCAACCACTCCACTTGGGTTCCCGCATGTCCAAGCTGCATGGCGCGGTCGAATCCGGGAGGCGTTCGCCAGAGCACGGTGTAGTTTCCGAACCAGTGTTGGCGAATGGTTGAACCGCTGACGACGTGGGCTTTGCCGTCGATTTCAATGCTGTAGGTGTTATCCGAGACACTTAGTAGCGCGGCAAAAAAGGGATCGGTTGAATCGTCCCATAGTTCTATGACAGCGGGCCGGTTGAGCCGCTCAAGTTCCCCAAGATCACCGTATCCTCGAAGGCAGCGTAAAACCGTTTGTGAATTGACGACACACGGTGATCTTGGTGAACCGCTGGCGATTCCCCAGGCTAGGTAGAGGCTATCGTACGCTGCCTGGAATCCGCGATCCGAATCGGAACTGAGCATGGAGAGGCTCGCGTTTGGGCTCATCGAAAGTCGCGGTTCGTGGGTATCGACCCCGGTTTCGGTTTTTGGGCCCTGAGTTGGTTCGGATGCAGTTGCAGGAAGGACGGGTTTTTCTTGAGATTCAATGTCGGCTGCCGCGGTTGCATTGGTATCAGGCCTGGGGATCTCTGTTTCCGGTCGTGACGAGGGAACCTCGTCAATTTCGAGCGGTACGGGATTTGTTGAAAACGGAACCGACGGGGAGATATAGGGATTTAGAGCCAGTCCAACAAACAAAGCGATGCCCAAAGCCAGAGCGGCTGCTAGTGGCCATCGTCGAAACTTTCGTTTGGGAAATGCTTCTTGTGCCGCGCGCGAGACAATCCGTGCGTTTACGCGATGGGTACCGCCGACGTATGCCCCAAGTAAGCATCGGTCGCACAAGACGTTGATTAGGCGCGGGATACCCTGAGTTTGGCGATAAATGGATCGACGCGCGGCGCGTGTGAAAACTTCGGCAGACGCGCCTGATATCCGCATACGGTGCGCGATGTACGCGTGAATATCGCTGCGATCGAGCGCGCCTAGGTGATATCTGGCAGTGATACGTTGAGCCAGTTGCCTCAGCTCGTGACGATCGAGTGTCTTCCCGAGTTCAGGTTGACCTATAAGAATAATGCGTAACAGTTTGCGGTCATTGGTCTCTAGATTGGTAAGCAGTCGAATTTGCTCAAGAACTGCGGGGGAGAGATTCTGTGCTTCGTCGATGATCATAACGGTGCTTCGATTTAACGAATGCGTATGAAGCAAATGTTGATTCAATCGATCGATGTAATGTTTGATTGATAGTGGCGACTCGATCGGATAGTCGATCCTAAGCTCGTCGCAAAGAGATTCTAATAGTTCCCGAACTGTCAGCCGCGGGTTAAGGATGAACGCCACATCCTGATTCTTGGGTACTTGAGCGATTAAGTTCCGCAACAGCGTTGTTTTCCCGGTTCCGACTTCACCTGTGATTAGGACAAATCCTCCGTCGGATTCGAGGCCGTACTGTAAGTGGGCGAGAGCCTCGCCGTGTTTTTCGGACAAATAGATAAATGAAGGATCGGGTGCAATCGAAAATGGTTTCTGGTCTAGACCGAAGTGTTCGAGGTACATGTCGGAATACGCGATCGACTATCCCGATCGCGGCACTAGCGATAGCGAGCGCGATATTTCGTCGTCTTTTTCCCGCCAGAGCTTATCCGCCCAGTCTCTGCGGTCGTTGCGATTGGCAGGTGGTGCGGGATAGCGTCGCGCGCGAAAGTCGATGTGCGCGCAGCGGCCGCAGAGGAATTCCCAGAATCCAGGCGGTTGGTCTGGGTACACGATGGTGACGTCGATAATGTTGTCGATGCGTTGCTCAAGGGCTTCACACACGTGGCCGAGGCCACCTGTTTTGGCAACAGCAGGTGCGCGTACGGGGATTGCTGGGCAACTCTTTTTTGTTCGCTGTAGCGTGTGCCCTCAAGAAAGTTTAGAACCGACGTCGGTCGTTCAAGGAAACCTTGGCAGGCGTGGAGAGTCGCGTTTCGGTCGTGTTCTCGTAATGAAGGATCTTTTTCTAGCTGCTCGCGGCTATAACGACGCACATAAGGAAAACCGAGAAGCGACATGGCAACACCGACCAACGGGACATAAATGAGTTCTTGTTTAGTGAAGAACTTTAATGGAGGTATGTGTCCCAAGAACGTGTTCTGCAGAACAAGGATATCGGTCCAACTTTGGTGATTACAGACCACAATATTCCAATCCGTTCGCTCCAATTCGGACAGCAGAGGCGGTTTTTTGATCGTGGCGATGTGAAGATAGCGGACCATGGCACGATTCGAAAAAACCCAGCCGTCGATTATGCGGTCCATCAGATCGCCAAGGCTCGTGCGAATCTGTTTGGCGGGAAGGAGAAAACGCACGAAGCCCATGAGGTACAAGGGTGTACACCACAACACCGTGCTAACGGAAATGAACAAGACTGCTGTGATGCCCCGGAGCGTATAAACCATGGGTGATGTTTAACACAGTGCCTAAGTGGGCGACAGTACGCGGCGGCCGATCTTGAAGGGGCTAGCTTCATTCCGTACAGCTTGGCTAGTGGTTCTTGGTTGTGCGTCGGTTACAGGATGTTCAACCGCTTCCTTTTATAGTCAAGCGCTCCGGGGTCACCTGGAGATATGGGCCAGTCGCGAGGTTGTCGACGACGTTATATCTTCTCCCCGTACGACTCAGAGACGGCGGCAAGCTCTGATAGACACGGCTGCGATTCTTGAATTTGCCGGGAGCGAGATGGCGTTAGCAGCTCGGGGTCGTTACCTTCGAGTTGCGGAAATCGATCGTCGATATGTCGTTTGGAATGTCGTTGCGGCCGAAAAGTTCAGCACCGAAGCAATGGCGCGTTGTTATCCGGTGGTCGGGTGTGCCGCCTATCGCGGATACTTTAGTTTTGAAGGAGCTTCAAACGAAGCTCAACGGTTACGGAGTCGCGGCTACGATGTACATGTCCGGGGGGTTGCGGCTTATTCGACACTCGGTTGGTTTGATGATCCCCTCTTGTCGACGTTCCTTGAGTGGCCCGTTGAACGGTTGGCTGAGTTGCTTTTTCATGAATTGGCGCACGTCGTCGTGTACGTGGCAGGGGATACCGCGTTTAACGAGGCCTACGCTTCGTTCGTAGGTGAACGAGGCGCAATGCGATGGTTGGAAGCGCGTGGCGACGATGTCGAACAGTATCGGAAAGATCGGCAGGCTGGCGTTCGGCTTAATAATTACTTGATGACGTGGCGTGAGCGTATGCGTCAGCTATATGCCGTAGAACTACCCGTGGCGACGAAATTGGCGCGTAAGAACTGGGCCATGCAGGAGATTGGTCGATGCTATCGCCAGTACCGTGCCCTTCTTGGCGCGGGACAGTTCGATAGCTACATGGAGGAGCCGTTTAACAATGCACGACTTGCTGAGATATCAACCTATCGACGCTGGTTACCCGCGTTCGAGGCATTGTTTTTATCAGGAAACGGCGATTGGCAAACTTTCCATGCCGACGTCCTGGCACTCAGCGAATTATCCCGAGAAGCGCGTTTCGCGCGTCTATTGCAGTTAAGCGAGGAGGAAGAAGCAAAGGCTCGAAATGACGAGAGCACCGAGGAGATTGAGTGCGAGCCCTTCTTTGACCATACGATCCACGCCGAAGCGACCGGTTGAAAACATGACTAAATTCGGAGCGGTTGCGACCGGTAGCATAAATGCACAGCTAGCGCTCATTGCTGCCGGAACCATTAGCAAGCGCGGATCCATTCCGACAGCGATAGCGGCGGCGGCAAGTATCGGCATTAATAACAACGTGGTGGCCGTGTTACTGGTCATTTCCGTCATGAACGTCACCGAGAGACAAATCGCGACGAGGATTGCGTATGGATGCCAAGCAGATAAAACGGAGACCGCTTGACCCAAGGATTCACTGAGTCCCGATTCGCCGAATGCCTTAGCGATGGCAATGCCGCCGCCAAATAGGATCAACAAGCCCCATTCGATTTTTTTTGCCGTGTCCCAATCGAGCAATTTCTTCCCGTCGCCGTCCGGAACTAGAAACATGATGACGACTGCGGATAGCGCGACCATCGAATCATTGGTCTGGTCTAAGGAAAATAGTGCTGACCAACCGCCAAAAGGCTCGCTGCGGGTGATCCAGGCGAACGCAGTGAGCGCGAAAACGTACATGACGCGTCGTTCGGCGGTTTTCCAGTCGCCAACTTCGGGTAAATCAACACCGCCGGTGTATCGTAGATTCCGAGTTAACCAAAAGCCTACGACGGGGAGAAATACCAGCACGACGGGGATACCCCAGGTCATCCAGGTCAAAAAGGAAATGTCCGCCCCAACTTTCTCGCTATAGATCGCCATAAAGGCCACATTTGGGGGCGTCCCAATGGGTGTACCGATGCCTCCGACGCTGGCTGCGTAGGCGATCCCCAGGAGGAGGGGAATGGGTAGTGCGGGGTCTCGTGCTTTTTCGATCACCGCCAGCGCGACGGGTAAGAGCATGAGCGTCGTTGCGGTGTTGGAAATCCACATCGAAAGCATTGCAGAGGCTGCCATGAACCCAAACACGAGGCGACGGCTGCTGGTACCGCCGAATGCGCGTACCATGGTCAGCGCGACGCGCAAATGTGCTCCGCTTTTTTCCATTGCCGTGGATAGAATGAATCCACCCAGTAACAGCAACACCAGGTAATGACCGTATGCGGCGGAGGTTTGTTCCATGGTAAGCACGCCGGTCATCGGCAATGCAACTAGGGGGATAAGCGACGTGACGGGTATGGGGATGGGTCCAAATATCCACCAAACCACGCAGATAATGGCAATGCTCAATGTGATTGCGGCGTCCCAAGAGAATCCGCTCGTGAGAAGTAAGAAACCGGCGGTGCACGCCAGAAGCGGACCCAGCCAGAGGGAATGGGATGTGAGGGAAGAGTTCATGCGTTGCCGCCAAGATTGCCGGATCAGATAGCGGATGGAAAGCTCAGGTGAGAGTTTTTACTGGTATGACTTGGAAACCACGGGGATCGATCCCAGGCGCGACAGAGTCGTTCAATTTGCGGGTCTTCGTACCGACACAGACCTTGAGCCCATCGAGGAACCGTTTGTGACGTATGTGCGCCTAGCTCCCGAAATACTACCGAGTGTTGAGGCGACTTTGATTACGGGGATCACTCCGGCGATAGCCGAACAAGGGGAGAGCGAGTGGCAAGCACTGAGCGAAATCAACGAACGTTTTTCCGTAGCAGATACTTGCGTCACCGGATTCAACAATATCCGGTTTGATGACGAGTTCATGCGGTTCGGTTTATATCGCAACCTCCTCGATCCGTACGGCCGCGAATGGCGTGACGGGAATTCGCGATGGGATCTGATCGACGTTGTACGTGCGTCGGGAGCATTGCGCCCAGACGGCCTCGAATGGCCGCTACGGGATGGCATACCAGTCTTTTCGCTTGAGCAAATGGCTCGAGCGAATAAACTTCAGCATGAAAACGCACACGACGCGATGTCCGACGTCGAGGCAACGTTGGCGTTGGCTCGCGCCATTAAATCTAGCCAACCTGAGCTATACGCCTATGCCCTCACACTGCGTAAAAAAGCCACGATTGGAAAACTTATGTTGCCGTTGGGCGAACAGGTCTGTGTGCACGTATCTGGCATCTACCCGAACCGCCGTTTTTGCCTTGCGCCCATTGTCTCGGTCGCTCTCCACCCTACGATTAACAATCGGGTCATCGCCGTTGATCTGGCTGGTGATATTGATTTTATCTGCGAGAGCTCGGTCGAAGAAATTCGAAGCGCAGTCTTTGGCCCGCCAGAGCGAGGAGGACATGAGACAACGCGACCAGGGCTTGTCGCCGTGGCATTTAACCAATGTCCTTTCATTGCACCTATTTCGGTTGTTCGAGAAGCCGATGCGGACCGTTTGAACATTGATTTGGCCCAGTTGCAGCGATCTCGGGAAATCTTGGCCAAATGTCCCGATCTAGCCGAGCGTATCAGCGCTGTTTACGCGGATGAGGAGCGAGATCCATCAGGTGATGCTGAATACGCGCTTTACGACGGTTTCATCAGTGATGCTGACAGGCGTTCTAGCGACCACCTGCAGCGTGCCCTGCGAAATGGAAATGCCTGGATAAGCGGAAAATTTAGCGACCCGCGGTTAGCCACTCTAGCAGAGCGTTTGAAAGCTCGGGTCCGGCCCGACGAAATGGATCCAAAAGAACGCCAGGCATACGTAGAATTTGTCCGACACAGGCTCATGGGTGATGACAACAAGTTGAATGCATTTATGGACGAACTCCGCGGGTGGGGGAGCGACGACGATCTGGGTGTTCGAGACCATAAGATCGTTGAGGCCCTGATAAACCATGGGGAAAAACTTCGAGCGCAATTTCTTGGAGATATTTCCGATGGATGAGTGCGTTCGACTGGACAATGTGGGCAAGCAGTTTGGTGGTCAGTGGGTGTTTCGTCATGTCTCGCTGACTCTTCCAACGCGCCAAACAACGGCCATCGTCGGCGCGAGTGGCTGCGGTAAAACAACGTTGTTGCAATTGATCAATGGTTTGGTTCGGTTGGACGAAGGCGATTTGAGCGTATTGAACGCGCCAATCCCTGAAACCGATCTTCCTGCCTTCCGACGAAAGATTGGCTATGCCGTTCAAGGGGCCGGGCTATTTCCCCATTTAACAGTGCAACAAAACATTGACCTTACGGCACGGCTTGAAGGATGGAGCGAATCTGAAATCCGTAATCGAGTGGCAGGACTTTTCGAGCTCATGGGCATGGATTGGGCGCTCGGTGCGAGGTACCCCTATCAATTGTCGGGTGGCAAACAGCAGCGCGTAGGGTTGTGTCGGGCGATGATGCTCCAGCCACCGCTGTTGCTTCTGGATGAGCCGTTTTCGGCGATCGACCCGATCACCCGCGAAGAAATTTACGGTCACTTTGAAGCATTACGGCAGCAAGAGAGCGTTAGCACGTTGTTGGTAACTCATGATCTTCGGGAAGCCGTTCGGCTGTCGCAATTCCTGGTGTTTATGGGCGATGGTCAAATCCTTCAACATGGTGAAACGGGGGCGGAGGTTGAAGCCCCGGCAACGTAGACCATAAAGCG
>JAKUTI010000002.1 GCA_022448765.1 Pseudomonadales bacterium | reverse complement strand
CGAAAGTTCCCCTCCCCCTTGAAATTCTTTTAGGAAGACTTTTCGGGGCATGCGTGCTTCCCGCACACAGAGGGACATGATTGCGCGCTCATGATGACGTACACGCTGCAGGGTTCCACGTGCCAGCGTGACAATCAAATCGAAATGTCTTGGAACCAGTTTGAAAAAAGCAAAGGCGTTACTCAGCTTTTCGAGATCAGCTTTCGCCGCCTTCGTGGTTCTTCCTTTTTCAGCTTTTACAGTCTTCTGAGACTTGTTGTAAGCGCGTTTAAGAGCGGTAAACCGCCTCTTGGCTTCTACTGGATCGGGTCCCTTGGGCCCCTCCTCCTCGTCATCACTAGAATTCTTGTCTTTCGTCGTTGGATCAACCTGCGGAGCAGCTGCCACGACATCCGTCGGGTCGAGATAGCCGATCAACAAATCGCTGAGTTGATCTTCCGCACGCACCTCATCGTAGGTCTCCAGAATATATTCCACCGGTCCGGGGAAGAGAGCTAGCGCCGCAAGAATGTCACGAATGCCTTCTTCGATTCTTTTCGCGATGGCAATCTCACCTTCGCGCGTCAAGAGCTCAACAGTACCCATCTCGCGCATGTACATCCGCACTGGATCGGTTGTCCTTCCGACTTCCGTCTCCACAGCCGCCAGTGCCGCAGCAGCCTCTTCCGCCGCCAATTCGTCAGCCGTATTATCACCCGCATTTAATAAGTCGTCAGAGTCTGGGGCAGATTCATATACCGTAATCCCCATGTCATTGATCATGCTGATGATGTCTTCAATCTGATCCGGATCGCTAACATCCTCGGGTAGGTGATCGTTCACCTCCGCATAAGTCAAAAAACCCTGCTCTTTACCCTTCGCTATCAAATCTCTCAATCGAGACTCTTCCTGCTGTCCCGCAGGAGCTGCGGCAGGTGTTTGGTTTTCTGTCGCTTTCGTCTTCGCTTTGGCTTTCGCTGTCGCTTTCGTCTTCGTTTTGGCTTTCGCTTTCGTTTTAGCCTTCGCTGTCGCTGTCGCTGTCGCTTTCGTTTTCGCTTTCTTTGTGGCCATAGATCCTCAAAGTGGATGGTGACTGAAGTGCATGTATCCGAATCTTCAGTCCGCTAGACCCCCCATTATAGCGGTTGGTCGGTTGGTTTTTCAGCCCTATCGCTAAAAACCTAAGGTGTCTCCGAAACGTTCCCGGTGTCACGCTCGCGGCGCGCCTTCCAATAAACAGCCAATCGCTCCGACGAGTCATCATCGTGTAAATCCTGCGCCAGCGATCGATAGATATCTCGGTTACGCTCTTCTAGAAACCGACGCACCCCATCGATAAATTCGTTTTTTAACGCTTCCCCCGATAACGACGGCGTTGAGGCCGTTAGTCCGACCATCACATCGTGCTCGGGTTCACCCACAAAACTCGCTAGCAGCGTGCTGGTATCCGTCAAATTCTGCTCCAGCACCCGCCTTAATAGAAGCGAAAGAAGCGTGTCTCCCGAGATGGCAATTAACTCCTTTCCCATTGCGGCCGATAAACCCTCCGCAATGGTTGGCTCGTGCACGAGATAGCTCGCTAGTTTCCGCGAAATTTTTGATTCCGGAGGGCCCGCTACCGATTCGCCGGTACGTGCCCGAAAAGAAACCCCCACCCTCTTCTCGATTGCGGCGATCGATATTTGCGCTTCTCGACTCAATCGTTCCACCATCATGCGCCGATACAGACCATCGGGGAGCTTTCCGATTAGAGGCAGTGCCAGATCGGCTAGACGCGCCCTAGCATCCATGCTCGTGAGGTCTAGCCCACTTGCGATCTCCCTGAAGAAGTAGTCGCCAGCCGAGATCGAGGCTTCGATATGTTGATTAAATTTCGCCTCACCTTCCGACCGAATGAGCGTGTCAGGATCTTCTCCGTCGCCAACAAACATAAAACGAAGTTGACGTCCCTCCTGCAGCACAGGAAAAGCCGACGAAAGCGCTTTCCAAGCAGCGCCGCGTCCTGCCGAATCGCCGTCAAAACAGCAGACAATCTCTCGCGTGTATCGAAACAACTTCTCGTAATGCGTTTGTCCAGTGGCTGTTCCCAAAGTAGCAACGGCGTTGGGGATCCCATGCTGAGCTAGCGCGACAACATCCATGTAGCCTTCAACCACAAGCAATCTTGGAAGCTCCCGCAAAGCCCGGCGAGCCTCAAACAATCCATACAACTCGCGGCTCTTTTGAAATACTTCGGTCTCCGGCGAATTCAGATACTTCGGCTTTTCGTCGCCGAGGACCCGGCCCCCAAAGCCAACCACCCGCCCACGCGTATCTCGTATCGGGAAGGTAATTCGCTCCCTAAAGCGGTCGTAGACACGTCCGGCATCGTTACGAACCAGCATTCCCGCTTCAATAAGCTTGCTCTCTGGGAACCTCGTGAGCGCTTGTTTCAGACCATCCCAACCAGCAGGCGCAAAGCCGATGCCGAAATCGCGAGCGGTGACACCGTTGATGCCGCGGCTCTGCAAATATTCGACAGCTTTCCCGCTCAACTTGGGGTCGCGAAGAGCCGATCGGTAGTAGCGATCCGCCGACGACAGGATCTCATACAAATCGGTGTCGATCTGCTTCCTTGATCCTGCCTCGCGCGGAACTTCGACACCGGCGATTTGCGCCAACGTTTCCACAGCGTCGACGAATTCAAGACCTTCATACTCCATGAGAAAACGCAACGAGGTTCCAGTCGCACCACAGCCAAAGCAATAATAGAACTGCTTTTCGGGGTTGACGCTGAAGGAAGGCGTCTTCTCCTCATGAAAGGGACAAAGGGCTTGCAGATTCTTGCCTGCACGTTTCAGGGAAACCCGAGAATCAATCACCTCGACGATGTCGACCCGCTCGATAAGGTCATTAATGAACGACTGAGGGATCCGTCCAGGCATCGACTCAGCTTACCTAAGTCGTCGAGATTACGCTTGATTCAGTTGCGTTTTTACCTGTCGGCTTACGGACGCCATGTCGGCTTTGCCAATCAGCGTACCTTTGAGACTCGCCATAACTTTACCCATGTCGCTCATCGTTTCTGCAGCCGTTAGTTCTATGGCTTTTTGCACCGCGGCTGCTATCTCAGCTTCCGACAGTTGAGCTGGCATAAACGACTCGATGAGATTGATCTCGAAGCGTTCCTGCCCAGCTAAATCTTCACGCCCAGCCCCCTCGTATTGTTCCAATGAATCGCGTCGCTGTTTCAGCATCCGATTCAGAATCGAGAGCACATCGGTATCACCCAAGACCTTCCGCTCATCAACCTCAACTTGCTTTAGCGAGGCGTTGATTAAACGTAATGCACCGAGTTTTTGGCGTTCGCGCGCGCGCATCGCGTCCTTAGTTGCGTCTTCGATACGCTGCTTCAGTTCGCTACCCATAGGGGGGATGGAAGAGACTCCGCGTCAGTACGACTTTTCGAAACGCTTTGATTCGCGCTGCAATTTCTTCAGGTGGCGTTTGACTGCCGCCGCGGCTTTTCGCTTTCGAACTGCGGTCGGCTTCTCGTAAAATTCCCGACGACGCACTTCAGATAGGATGCCGGCTTTCTCGCACGAGCGCTTGAACCGTCTCAATGCAATATCGAAGGGCTCATTTTCTCGGACTTTAACGGTCGGCATATGCCAGCTCTGAAAAACGGGCGGCGAGTTTACCGTAAAAGGCGCAAAATGTAACTGTAATGGAGAGACGACATGCGCGTTCTTGGGATAGAAACATCGTGTGACGAAACTGGCGTTGCGGTTTTCGACTCAGACAAAGGGCTCATCGCCGATGCCATTTATAGTCAGGCCGAAATGCACTCACGCTTTGGCGGAGTGGTTCCGGAGCTTGCTTCCCGAGACCACATTCGAAAAACGCTTCCCTTAATTGGGGAAGTTCTAGCCTTGGCGAACCTTGAAACAAAGGATCTCGATGCGGTCGCTTACACGTCCGGACCCGGTTTAGTCGGTGCTCTTATGGTCGGCGCGACAATCGGCAGAACTTTTGCCTGGGCACGTGGATTGCCAGCTATCGCGGTACACCACATGGAAGGACATCTACTCGCTCCACTACTCTCTGAAACAAAACCCTCATTACCGTTCGTCGCGCTCCTGGTTTCTGGCGGCCATACGCAACTGGTACGAGTTGACGCGATCGGACGCTATACGCTGATGGGCGAATCGTTAGATGACGCTGCGGGTGAAGCGTTCGATAAAACGGCTAAACTGCTCGGTCTCGGCTATCCCGGGGGCCCAGCGTTAGCGGCTCTCGCCGAATCCGGCCAGCCTGGTCGATTCACCTTCCCAAAACCCATGACAGATCGACCGGGTCTAGATTTCAGCTTTAGCGGCCTTAAGACGGCAGCAATGACGACCATCCGTAGCATAGAAAATCTTACCGAAAGTGATCGCGCCGATATCGCAAGCGCTTTTGAGGAAGCAGTGGTGGAGACTTTGACCATCAAATGCACACGTGCTCTGGCAGAAGCAAAGTTGTCCGAGCTGGTTATCGCGGGTGGCGTTGCAGCAAACCAACGCCTGCGCCAACGCCTCGAAGAATCGGTAGAACACGTATTCTATGCTCCGCCAAGCCTGTGCACCGACAACGGCGCAATGATCGCATTCGCGGGACACGAGCGTTTACGCGCAGGGTTTTCCGAACCGCTCGTTATCCGCACGCAAGCTCGGTGGTCGATGGAGGACTTACCCGAAGTCAATATCTTCCCGAATCACTAAGGTTTGTGCCCAAAGCTCAGGAAATCAATCCGAACTCGTTGCGTCAGATCGCCACACGCGATTAACAGTACCTAGTTTCAATCATCCTAATGCGTGCCGCACGCAGCGCTTCCCCATACGCTCGGCCTCGCACACCGCTGACCTTTATGCCCGCAAGTTCTCTTGCGAAATTGCGTAATTCCGACATCTCCGCACTTTCACACGATTCTATCAACCCGATTACATCCTCGGCGCCCTGTCCAAGTCGAAAAGCTCCAATACCCTGGAGATGCTCCAGCAATCCCTCCGCTCCCAACGTTGACGGTTCGACGAGTTGTCGCCCCCAGCGCGCCAGGTTGATCGCCGCCCGACTGACCCGCCGCGGTACCTTCAACCGAGAAATGAATTGCGATGTGGTTTCTTCCGAATGATCCCAACCGACCACGGCCAGTGACAAGGGTCCCCTCAAACCTTGGCACCTAAACAACTTCGTGAGTGCGGCAAGATCAATACCATCAAACCACGGCTGGTTCGCTTCCACTTCAGCAAGTGTTTCAAAAAAACGCCATGGCGCGTCTTGGTCTGCCGCTTTCACCCACTCCATCCATATCCGTTCGGCAGGCAGATCGGCGAGTTCTGGGACCATCTCTTGCATAAGTTCTAGAGTTCCCGGGTTTACCGTAAATTCGGGGAACGTCGCGGCAAACCGTGCAACCCTGAACACCCGCAACGGGTCTTCAGCGAATGCTTCAGAGACATGGCGTAGTATTTTATTGGCCAAATCGTTGCAGCCGCCATATGGATCAACCAACCCGTTATCTGAATTCCGTGCCATCGCGTTAATCGTGAGGTCCCGACGCCGAAGATCTTCTTCGAGCGTTACGTCGGACCCAGCATGCCAGTCAAACCCTTTATGGCCCCGGCCTTGTTTTCGTTCCGTTCGAGCCAGGGCATATTCCTCGCCCGTGACAGGATGTAAATACACCGGAAAATCCTGTCCGACTTGCCGAAACCCTAATCGGTGCATGTCGTGATCGCTTGCGCCAACGACGACCCAGTCTCTCTCACTGACGCGTCGGCTCATCAGCTGGTCGCGAACTGCACCACCAACAAGGTATGTTTCCATCAGGTAAACCGCCACATCGCTTTTGCAGCCATAGCACGGTTAGCTCGGCCAACCACTTGGGGTCGAACACTGCTGGCCCAACCGTCTTTAACCACAATCTTCGAAATCAAAATACCTCCGGCCAGGTGAACCTTTGCTGATCCTCAAGACGAAGCGCCGTTAGGTTCCGACCCCACACACAACCCGTGTCGATCGCCGATATGTAATCAAGACCTGTCGCTCCGTCGATTGCAGCCCAATGGCCGAAAACAATGGGTTTATCAACAAGCGGCCGAAAACCAAACCACGGCGAGTAACCCTTCGGCACGTTTACCAACTTGCCCTTATGCGAAAACTCTAGGGTGCCATCCACTGAAATCAGACGCATCCGCGTAAAGTAATTGGTGATGGCCCGATAACGATCCATCCTGACCAGCGAGTCTTTCCAAGACTCCGGCAAATTGCCATACATATTCTCAAAGTATTCGACGTGGGCCGAGCCTCTTATGACCGTCTCGACTTCTCGAGCGGCTAATCGAGCGAATTCCAGATCCCAGATATGTGGGATCCCAGCATGCACCATCACTTGTCTGTCGTTTTCATACATTAATGGCAAGGTTCGCAACCAACTTGCCAGTTGTTCGCAATCGGGGGCTTGCAAAATGTCATCCAAAGTGTCGCCTTTTCTGGTGCCGTGACCGCCGTAGAAAATGGCCAATAGATGCAAATCGTGGTTACCAAGAACCGTATTTGCACGTGTTCCAAGATCACGGACAAATCGGAGCGTTTCGAGCGATTGTGGGCCTCGATTTACAAGATCCCCAACGAACCACAATCGATCGAGATCGTCGTCAAAGTTAATCTTCTCCAATAGGTGCCGAAGTGGTTCGTAGCAACCCTGTACATCCCCGATCGCATACGTTGCCACAACCCTAATGAACCGCGTTGGGAACCGCCAAGCCGAACGGCGGGATAGCAACTTTAAATAAGTCGCCACCGTCGCTTCGGAATTCGTAGTGACCTTCCATTGTGCCGACGGCGGTTTCAAGAACCGCTCCGCTCGTGTAACGAAACGCCTCCCCCGAGTTTAGCCTCGGTTGTTCGCCTACGACACCCGGCCCCTGAACTTCCTCTTTCTTACCATCGCCGTTGGTGATCAACCAATAGCGGTTGAGCAGTTGCGACGCAGTAGTGCCATGGTTCGTGATGGTGATGGTGTAGGCAAAAAGATAGCGTTTTGCCAGTGGGTCCGACTCCGCGTCGATAAAACGCGTTTCAACCGATATAGCGATGTCACTCACGTTTTTTTTCTCCAGTGATTTCAGCGGCACTGCTCAGGCAGCTATTCGCGATTCTGACGAAACCATCCACATCAATTTGTTCGGGACGTACGGAGGGATCGATATCCATCCTATGCCAAGGGACATTGAGTTCCTTCAGGGCGTTACTTACTCGCTTGCGGCGTTGTCCAAACGCTTGCCTTATCACCGCATTGAATCGTTGCATACTGACCGGTTGCAGTTCGCGTTGACGCGGTTCAAGTCGCACGAACGCTGATTCCACGGATGGCGCGGGTTGAAAGGCTTGGGCGTTCACATCGAATAGGTAAGTGACCTCGCAATGGTACTGAGCGAGAACCGAAAGCCTCCCCCATGCCTTGCTCCCTGGATCCGAGGTTAACCGTTGGGCAACCTCCCGTTGCAACATAAAGTGCATGTCGCGAATCGAAGAAGCGCGCGCAAGCATTCGAACGAGCAAGGGCGAGCTTATGTTGTAAGGCAAATTGCCCACAACCCGCATACCAGAGAATTGATCGACTCCTACGACCAAAACGTCCGACTCGATGACCTCAAGTTCCGCAAAACGAGTTTTGAGCATGCCGGCCAGCTCACGATCGATTTCGATAGCCACAACTTTATCTGCTGATTCGAGAAGACCCGCGGTTAACGCGCCTCGCCCAGGTCCTACTTCTAGAATTCGATCGTGCCGCTGGATAGCGAGCAATGCATGAATACGATCTATGACGCTTTCGTCAACGAGAAAGTGTTGACCAAATCGCTTCCGTACCGACATCGGTTTGCCGTTTAGTTCGTCTTCAATCTTCATTCAGGCGTATCTGGACGTACGCCTCGTCGCGAATCTGTTTCAACCATTCCTCCAGTTTTTCGTCGTAACGACGCGTATGGAGAATTTGAAGGGCCATATCGTCCAGCGATTCTTGACTCATATCTTCTTCACGACGTCCAAGCACCTCGAGGATGTGCCATCCGAACTGACTCCGAAAAACTTCCGAAATCTCGTTCTCTGGGATCGCATCCATTACACCTCGAAATTCGCCGACAAAGTCTCCGCTATCTCTCCAACCAAGATCACCGCCGGCCAACGCCGTCCCGGCATCATCTGAGACTTCGCGTGCTAATTCGGCAAAATCTTCCCCTGCAATTATCCGTTCTCGGACACGATCAATTTCGCTCCGTGCCAATTGCTCGGACTTGATCTCCGACGGTTGAACGAGAATATGTCGAACCTGCGTACGCAACTCTTTTTGCATCGATGCGCCGCGTTTATCGAGCAGCTGAATAATGTGGATTCCGAGCGAGTTGGTGATTGGATCTGGCGTCTCACCGATTTCAAGCTCAATTACCGTTTCGCTAAATAACGACGGTAACTCTGCCGCTCGACGCCAGCCTAGATCGCCCCCTTCGAGGGCTGTCGATCCGGCGGAATGGGCGATCGCCAGTTTGCCGAATTCTTCCCCTATGCGCAGTTTACCCAATATGTCGACCGCCATATCATTTGCTGCACGAACGGCCACGTTGGAAAGCGGATCTTCAATTCGCAACAGAATATGGCCGACTCGGTATTGATCTGAGACCCATTCTTTGAAAAATGGCGATCCTCTTAGGTCTGCAACATCTTGTTCTGTAATGTAGATCTGTCGATTAACCATATCGCGTTGGACACGACTTAGGAGCATTTCTCTGCGAATATCCTCTCGGAAACTGCGATAAGAAACTCCTTCCTCTGCAAGGGACTGCTGGAAGCCATCCAAATCCATTCCATTTTGCCCGGCAAACGTCGTCACTGCTTCAGTGAGCGTTTCGTCATCAATAATAATGCCGCGGCGTTCAGCCTCTTGAATCTGCAAACTCTCGACGATCAGCCGCTCCATCAACTGATTGAGTACGGTTTCCCGCGGAGGTATTTCTGTAGCTCCAGTCTGTTTCGCTTGCGCAACAAAAAGTTCGTACCTGCTGAGCAATTCTGAGACAAGAACGACATCGTCGTCGACAATGGCGGCGATGGCGTCTACTTCCTCAAGAACTGCGTGGACGTCCGCGACGATCAGGACCGCTACGCTAGCGAGCACCTTTACAGAGATCGACCTAAAAGAACATGCCATCGTCTTCCCCGTTTTCTTTCCCATACCCACGGATGCCTTTCGAAAGTATTGACTCTAAGCGACCACCGAATCCAGCCAATCCCTTAAACACCATTTGTAAGAGCACGCCTTGTTCAAGCTGAGCGTCACCAAACGGGCGATTGTCGCGCACAACAACGTAGTTGCGCCACATTGCACGTACTTGTACGCAGCAATTGGCATACTCCAGTCCCGCAAACGAATCCACGTTACGCCCGTATCGCCAGTCGCGGTTCCAGCGTCCGAATAAAGACCAGTGCCGACTCAATCTCCAATATACGCCTAGATCCGTTTGTTCAATGTCTTGAGGTTCGTACCGCCGATAACTGATGTGGTAGACCTGTCTGCTATTACGGTGATAATCAAAAGAGAGACCCGCTTCATCGACCGCGTTGTCGCTAGGATCCCAAACGACGTGTGCCCGAGCACGTGCTCTCCGACTAATCTGTATTCGAGATGATCCGACAATCTCTGATGTCGCCGTCGATTCATATGCGGTAGGTTCGCCCGTGAGAGTCGTTCGTCGATCCGAAAAGTGAACGATGGAACCAATATTAAAACGCGCGTACTCGCGACCGTCACGGTTTCCCATCACGCGCGACGTGATTCCTAAAGCGAGCTGATTCGCGTCGACGATTCGATCCAGACCGGCATATCGGTTGGTACGAAAAAGCTGCGTATAACGAAACGCGATCGGCCCGCTGTCGAATCGGGGGAGGTCCTCCTGATTCTCATATTCTTGGTACAAATAAAATAGCCGCGGCTCGATAGTTTGCACGGCGTCGTTTCCGCGAAATCGCATTCGACGATCAAACATTAAACCGGCGTCCGCGGTCGCCATTCCTAGCGTTCGATCTTTCCGAGTATCACGCTCCGGGCGCGCGCCGCGCAGATCGTACCGGGTATGGCGCATACGTCCGGTAAAGTTCAAGAACCCCCATGAACGCGTCACAGGGAATCGAATTTCAGGTTCGAGATGGAATCGGTCACCCCGAATTCCCGCAACCAGTTCGTCCTTTCGCTGATCCAAATCAAAACGTGCCCAAGTGGCGTCTAGCGAAAGCACTAACGGTCCCAGCCGTCTTGAGTGGGAAACCTCGAATTCCGGTTTTCGTTCGTAGGGACGTGCGCGAGTCTCAAGCAATTGGAAACGATGCAATCGCAACCAAGCGGTTAGATTATTGCCCACGTAACCAATTTCGGCCCGACGTTCAAGCGCGTAACGGCTCGTGACTTCTACGTCGGTACCCAAATCGCTGTAGTAATCCAAGTCGCTAACAGCGGCATAGTCAACGTGGGTTCGTAGCCGTCCTAATCGCCCATCGTGATTGACACCAAGCATCCAACGATTGGCGGGATCAAACGTCTTGGTAGCGCCATTCTTAAAAAAATCTTCGCGAGTCCAGCTGCCGTTATATTGATCATCGCTAGGTAATATCGACGCGGCGAGACGCGATTCCGACCATCGACTCTTATGACGCAATTCTATAGCGGCCTCTATACCCCTTTCGGTCATTAGTCGTGGCGTAAACGTTGCGTCGTAATTAGGTGCGAGATTCGCGTAGTAAGGCACCGCGATATCGATACCGTCGTCTGATCCGTACCCAATTGTTGGGAACAAAAACCCCGAAACGCGCGCATCACGTGAGGGAAACCGAAACCGCGGTAGGGCGACCACTGGAACGCCGAATACTTCGACTTTTGCTTTGTGAGCAATAGCAAAGACGGCGTCTTCGTCCATATCGAGACTTTTGGCCCGGAATACCCACACGTCCCTGTCCGGCTGACATCGGGTCAACGAAGTCCCCTCAAATACAAGCCTATTGCCAACTCGTTCGATGCGATCAGCTCGGCCTCGGATTTCCGGTTCGAAGAGTACGAATTCTGTTCCCTCCATGACCACCCGATCGTCAGTTAGATTCATTTCTCCTCGAGCCGCCTCGATCACGATTCCCGGATGAAAGAAAGTCGCACCATCGGGAATCGAAACCCGCTCAGCTTGACGATCTACAATCGCCAAGTCGGTGTGAACGCGCCGCTCGCTTTCAGCTAAACGAACGTTTCCGGTGAGTACGCTGTCGCCTCGTTGTCGATAAACCACGCTGTCTGCGCGGGCTTGAATGCGGCCATCAAACAAACGACCGTCTGGTGCCAGGGGCGGTTTTGGTTCGTGATACGCTCCTTCACAGTAGGCAGGCATATCCGTCCCTTCCACAACAAGATCGTCCTGGTAAACCCACAACGAAGAGGGCAGACCATCCGCGGTAATACCGATGGAAAGGCCCATTAACCAATAGGTGACAAGAAAACCTATCTTCCGACGCAAATTGATGTGGCCTCTAGCTGCAGCGACGCTTTGGATTAGTCTTTAGCACATCCACGCGGTATTGCTAGTTTACCTGTACGACCGGTGCACTTCGCTTTGCATTCCAACGCGCGACGACTATATTAAATTTGCAGTCGCCGGAACAGGACGGGCGAACATCCGTGACATCAGCCCAAAGTGAAAAACACCCGCGCTAAAGCCCTCGATCAGTGGGTCAGTAGTATTACTGGCACCCACGACAAGTTGGAGCCATTACCGATTGAAGCAAGTGCACGTCGGTTTTATCGCACAACCTTTGAAGAGCGGTCGGTGATCGTCATGGACGCGCCACCCGATACGGAGAATAACCACCAGTTCGTTGCTTTATCCGATTGTTTTCGCCGTGCCGGGGTGTGCGTTCCGGAAGTCCTAGCAAGTAACCTCGAGCAAGGATTCCTATTGGTTGAAGACTTTGGTAACCGATTGCTGGAACAAGCGTACGGGCTTGGTCGCGACGATGAAGTCCTTGGTCTCGCAATTACCATGTTGGTCAGAATTCAGGGTGTCTCAGAATCGATTATTCCGAATTACACCGTGGACCGGCTTGCTGCAGAGCTCGGGATATTTCGGAAGTGGGTACTTCAAGAACTTATTGGTGTAGCTACACCTTTCTTCGACGACATTATCGATTTCCTCGTACACGCCTGTAATGCTCAACCGAAAGTCACGATTCACCGTGATTTTCATTGTCGGAACCTACTGATCAAGCTCGATGGTTCGCTCGGCGCTGTCGACTTTCAAGATGCCCTTGTAGGCCCAATTTCCTACGACCTGGCCTCCATACTCTATGACTGTTACCACCAGTTTTCTGACAAGACCGTTGCCACGGCGATAACACGATATCTTCAGTTAGCGCGCGAGGCGGGGGTTTATTCGGACGATAAGGATGAGGGCTTTACACGGGCGTTAGAAATCACTGCCGTACAACGGCAACTAAAAGCCGTGGGTATCTTTAGTCGTCTCAAGTTGCAGCAAGGCCGAGCAAGTCACCTCAAAAACATCGTGCCCGTTATGGTTCGGACATGCGAACTAATGACGAAACATCAGGAGTTGGTAGCTTGCGCCGAGTGGTTAACCAGCACTGCCCTCCCACCTATCCGGAACGCGGTTGAGCGACTTCAATGAAAGCAATGATCTTAGCCGCAGGCCACGGTAAACGCTTACGACCCTTAACCGAAACCATGCCCAAACCCATGATTCCAATTGCGAGCGAGCCGCTGATCGTCCACCAGATCCGGTGGTTACGGCATGCTGGAATCAGTGAAATCGTCATCAATCTCCACCACCTGGGCGCGCAAATCGAAAACAAATTGGGCCGCGGGGCCGATCTCGGCGTTCACATCACGTATTGTCACGAAGAAGAACTCTTGGGAACCGGCGGCGCGATTGTGAACGCCCTTCCTCACTTATTGCCGGGGCCCTTCATAGTACTCAATGGAGACATCTGGACGAATTATCCATTTAAACGGCTGATTCAAAGGCCCCCAGCGACTACGCACCTTGTGTTGACCCCGAAGCCCAACCACCGTGAATTGGGCGATTTCTGTCTTGAGGATAACCTAGTGCGACGCGGCGAAAATAACGATCTTGTTTTTTGCGGTATCGGTGTCCTGACTGAAGAAATACTCAGCCATGCACCCGACGATGTCTTCTCTATTACCCAAGATCTCTATTTCAAACGATTAAGCCACAATGAAATAACGGGAGAAGTTTACGAGGGCACATGGTTCGACATCGGCTCCCACGATCAACTAAAAGCCGTCCGACGTCTTTATCTCTGACAAGAGAGGTCAGCTCCAGCCAACCGGATTGAAGGCCCGTACTGTAGAATCTGTTCTATGAATGACCTCATCGCGCCTTCAATACTTTCAGCAAACTTTGCCCGCCTAGGGGAAGAAGTAGATGCTGTTATTCAGGCGGGAGCCGACGTCATTCATTTCGACGTAATGGACAATCACTACGTGCCCAATCTAACCATCGGACCCATTGTCCTCAGAGCACTTCGTGATCACGGGATCGACCGCCCTATCGACGTCCATCTGATGGTAAAACCCGTCGATCGGCTAATTAAGGAGTTTGCCGACGCTGGGGCAACATATATATCAATTCACCCTGAAGCCACCGAACATCCCCACGCTTCGCTGGGTCTTATTCGTGGAGCCGGCGTCAAAGCGGGACTCGTTTTAAACCCAGGAACCTCTGTCGGCGTTTTGGACGCCTTATTGGACGAAATTGATCTTGTTCTGGTCATGTCGGTCAACCCGGGTTTCGGAGGTCAAACGTTCATCCCGGCAAGCCTTGAGAAAGTTCGCGCCATCCGCTCGCGATTAAACGACCACAATCGCGAGGTTCGCCTTGAAATAGACGGCGGAATCAAAGTGGACAACATTCGGGCCGCGAAAGAAGCAGGTGCAGACATGTTCGTCGCTGGATCGGCCATCTTCGGTAGTCCCAATTACGGTGAAACTATTTCTGCTATGCGCAGCGCTCTTAACGCCTAAAAGGCAGCCCTACGTGTATCAGGCTTATCTTTTTGATCTGGACGGCACTCTGGTGGATACGGCTCCCGACTTAAGTACCGCCCTTAATTACGCACTCCGAAAATCCGGGCATCCGGGCGTCAATGAAGCAGAAACAAGACAGTGGGTGGGACATGGCGCTCAGGTCATGATCGAACAGGCACTGAAACACGTTCGCCGCAGCAATACCAAAGACGATCTTCTTGAGTGCATCCATCGGTTATTCCTGGATCACTACGCAGCTCATATTGCGGATAAAAGTATTGCTTATCCCAATGCATTAAAAACACTCCAGACACTTCGATCCGGCGGCTCTAAACTTGGGGTAGTGACCAACAAAGCTATTCATCTCACGCGAATATTGCTCGAGCAAATGGACCTCGAGCAATATTTCAACGTCATCGTTGGCGGTGATTCGTTGCAGGTTCGCAAACCAGGCCCCGAACCGGCTCTCTATGCTTGTAACGAACTTGATACCGTTCCTTCGGAGACACTCTTTGTCGGTGATTCGGCAACAGACGTCGGGTGTGCTCGTGCGGCTGGTTGTGACGTTGTCTGCGTCAGAGATGGGTATAACCATGGGGCAAATCTCGAGGAGCTTGGCGCGGATTCGATCATCGATTCACTGGCGGATCTTTTAAGAGAAGAACGTTTCTCGTGAACACCCAGGAATTCAGCGCGTACGCTGATGATGGGTACAACCGCATCCCGGTCGTACACGACGTCATCGCAGATCTTGAAACTCCGCTTTCTGTTTACCTGAAACTCGCGAACGGTCCGTTCAGTTACCTACTCGAATCCGCCGCCCAAGGAGGAGAAAAATGGGGCCGGTATTCGATCGTGGGATTGCCATCAAGCACCATAATTCGGGTTTCTGGAAACCAACTAACGGTGACAACGGATGGCGAGGTCGTCGAGGAAGTCGATACCGATGATCCACTCTCGTTCATCGAGACGTACCAAGCCGGATTCCGAGTACCCACGGTGTCCGGGCTGCCCCGATTCTACGGAGGGTTAGTCGGCTACTTTGGCTACGACACTGTCCGATACGTGGAACGCCGGCTGCAGGCATCTACCCCGCCGGATCCACTTGGTACTCCAGACATTCTCCTGATGGTTTCCAACGACCTTGCCGTATATGACAACGTTTCGAGTCGCCTGCAGTTAATCAGTTTGGCTGATCCAACGGAGCCGAACGCATACGAACGAGCGGTCGAACATCTCCATACGTTGGCGACGAAGTTGGACTCTCCTACACCGGTCATACCTCGAGTCAACGTCGACGTACCAACCGAAGAAACGGACTTCAATTCAGATTTCGGCCAGGACAATTTCATGCGGGCAGTCGAGCGTATTCGCGAGTACACGCGTGCTGGCGACGTCATGCAGGTCGTCCTTGCACAACGCATGTCGGTCGCTTTCAAGTCAGCTCCGCTAGATTTATACCGTGCCTTACGCAGCCTAAATCCGTCTCCTTATATGTACTACATGGACTTGGACGATTTTCATATTGTTAGCTCGTCCCCTGAAATCCTGGCACGAGTCGAAAACGGCAGCATCGTCAATCGGCCATTAGCGGGAACCCGCCGGCGAGGTCACTCAGACGAGGAAGACCTAGCGCTCGAACAGGAATTGCTGGCAGATCCAAAAGAAATCGCCGAACACCTGATGTTGATCGACCTCGGGCGCAACGATGTCGGCCGTGTGGCCGAGATCGGAACCGTCGAAGTCACGGAGCAGTTTGCCGTTGAACGTTATTCACACGTAATGCACATCTCCTCGCAAGTGGAAGCAAAGTTGGCCCCCAATAAAACGGCGATGGACGTGCTTCGAGCAACCCTGCCAGTCGGTACGCTTTCTGGCGCACCCAAGATCCGGGCCATGGAAATCATTGATGAATTGGAGCCTGTCAAACGCGGTATTTACGGCGGGGCGGTTGGCTATCTCGCGTGGAACGGCAATATGGACACTGCCATTGCCATTCGAACCGCCGTTATCAAAGATGCCGTGCTCTACATTGAGGCGGGTGGTGGCATCGTTGCCGATTCCGTGCCGAGACTTGAATGGAAAGAAAGCATGAACAAAGGTCGAGCTATCTTCCAAGCTGTGAGAAACGTCGAAAGGGGTTTCCAAGGTGACCAATAACCACAACGCACCGACGCTAGGCTTCGCTAAAAACCTGCGCTAATCTCTCGAGGAACCGAGGGAAAATCATGGCATTTCGTCAGGAAATAAGAAGTTGGATCAAGGACAACTGCCCCGAAAGCTGTCTCGGCCCCGGCGAAGTTCCTGGTGGCGGTACAAAGGTACAAATGACGGACGATCAACAAGCGTGGATCCAGCGTGCCGCCAGCGAGGGATTAACCGTACCCACCTGGCCCACGGAATACGGCGGCGCTGGATTCTCCAAAGACCAATACGTTGTTTTTCTCGACGAGATGCGCCGACTCGGTGCCAGAACGCCAGTCGCCGGCATGGGTACCTCGATGATTGGCCCCACCCTTTTGGAATTTGGAACGGAAGAACAAAAGTTAGCTCACCTTCCAAACATCGCCCGGGGTGCAGTCTGGTGGTGCCAGGGCTATTCGGAGCCAAGCTCTGGTTCGGACCTTGCGTCGCTCCGAACTCGAGCCGAGGATAACGGTGATCATTTCGTCATCAATGGTCAGAAAATTTGGACATCCGGCGCACAATTTGCTGATTGGATATTTTGTTTAGTGCGCACCAATCCGGGCGCCCCGAAACATGACGGTATTAGCTTCGTGCTTTTTAGCATGGACCAACCAGGTGTGTCGGTGCGTCCGATTAAGCTTATTTCTGGTGCGTCCCCCTTTTGTGAAACGTTTTTCGACAACGCTATCGCGCTAAAAACAAATCTAGTCGGCGACCTTAACAAGGGATGGACCGTCGCCAAGCGATTATTACAACACGAACGGTCTGGCATGCTGGCCCTTACCTCGGGTACCAATCGTGAAGTCGGGATCGCGCTGGACGAACTCGCCAAGGCTTGCCTTGGGGAAATCGACGGAAAAATAAGTGACGCTTCGATGCGGGCCAAGATCGCGACGCATGACATCAATGCCCATGCATTCCGACTGACCCAGCGTCGAACCGTCGAAGAGTCCGAGGGGAGCACACCGGGACCAGCGACCTCGATTTTCAAGTTTTACGGAGCCAACCTTGCGAAGTCCAGATCTGAGATGCAGGTGGCCATGTTGGGCACCGGATCGATTGGTTGGGAGACGGATGACTCCGGAATACAAGAAATCACCCGTTCGTGGCTCGCCGGGAAAGCCCGCTCAATCGCCGGTGGTAGCAACGAAGTGCAACTCAATATTATCGCGAAGCGGGTTCTGGGACTCCCGGATTGAGCCGCACCGAGCGCGCCCAAAAGGCCAATGTTCTCCTAGTGCTTTGCCGCACTTTCGTTGCCGCCTGCCTCGCCGGATTTTCCTTGGCTTCTGACGATTACCCTTGGCTCACCGATCTCGACTCCGGTCCAGGGGTCAAAGCTTCGGGACTTCGACTCATGAATCTAGATCCCGGTCTGCATCCCTTGGAGCAGAGCACGACCCAAGTAAGAAAAATGCTCATCGGCGTACACGGGTTTGGCAGTAGGGGTTATGAGTGGGTTTACCCATTACAAACGCTGGACGACGAAAATACGTTAGCGTTCTTTCATCGGTGGAATACGTTTCAATGCACCAACAACGCAAGCGCCGAAATGGCCCTTTTGCTCGAAACCGTGCTCGCAAGCCACACCCATATTGAGAGCGTTAAGATAATCGGCCACAGCTATGGGGGACTGATGGCCATTGGTTTCATCGCGCACTGGAAGCAAGAGATACCGATCCAAATACACACGGTCGCTGCGCCCTTGGCCGGTACCGGGAACGGCTGCGATAACGAGCTCCCGAGCGTACTGCCGTCAAATATCGAGGTGACCCAGTGGCGTACCATTCAAGCCCTCGACAACGCTTTCAAAGGTTGGCCAACCGATCCGCAAATTGTGGAGATTCCGGGCAGCCTGGTGACTCGTTTACCCGAAACCTACCGAGGTCGGCGCCTCGGGCACAATTGGTCGATCAGCTGGGTCGCCGACAATATATAGCTATGAGAGAGAGTGCGTGAGTATTAAAGACACCATCGCGAGCTACGCGAACGACCTGAAATCCTGGCGGCGGGACATCCATGCGCATCCGGAGCTTGGATTTGAGGAACAGAGAACAGCGGATTTCGTCGCGAATAAACTCGAGTCATTTGGGCTAGACGTATATCGCGGGATCGGGAAGACAGGCGTCGTCGGCGTCTTACGCGTGGGGAATGATCCCGAAACCATCGGACTGCGAGCGGACATGGACGCCCTTCCCATGCACGAGTCCAACGATTTCGAGCATCGTTCAATCCACGATGGGAAGATGCACGCCTGCGGCCACGACGGCCACACCACAATGTTATTGGGAGCTGCGCGCTACCTCGCAGAGACCAGAAATTTTCGAGGTCAGGTCAACTTCATTTTTCAACCCGCCGAAGAGGGTATTGGCGGTGCCCGAGCCATGATCGAAGACGGACTATTCGAACAGTTCCCTTGTGACAGCATTTTTGCGATGCACAACGCCCCTGGGCTGCCCGTTGGGCAGTTTTCCGCAACGGCGGGCGTTGTCGCAGCAGCTGGCGCATTTTTTGACATTCGAATCGACGGCGTGGGTGCGCATGGAGCTCATCCAGAAAATGGCGTCGATCCAGTCGTCGTGGGCGCCCAGGTCGTTAACGCGCTCCAATCCGTCGTTTCACGAAATGTCAGACCGCGAGATGCGGCCGTTGTTTCAATCACCCAGTTTCACGCCGGAGACGCCTACAACGTCATTCCCGCAAGTGCGCACCTTTCGGGAACCGTTCGAACATTCTCAAATGCCGTGATGTCTCATATTCAAGATCGGATGGGCGCGCTCGCTGAATCAACCGCGAAGGGTTATGGCGCTAGCGTCAACTTCGAATTTCGCGACATTTTTCATCCGGTTGTAAATGATGAAGCACAATCCGCGTTTGCAGCCGCCGTTTGTACGGACCTTGTAGGAAAAGACAACGTCCACGTTAATTTACCCCCCGGAACCGGCTCGGAAGATTTCTCATTCATGCTCGAACAAGTTCCGGGCTGCTATCTTCTGATCGGCAATGGCGACGGCGTCGAACGGCACCCCGTCCACCACCCGAGCTACGACTTTAACGATGAAGCGTCGGTCTACGGGGCGACTTTTTTTGCGGAATTGACCGAACAGCGGCTTCAGTCGTCAGCGCCGGAGGACTAGCGGGTCAACGCGACCGCTCTACTCTCCCTGACAAGATGCTAAGAACGTAGAGCTCCCGATGTCACTTAACGTTGTTCAGATCATGGCCGGTGACGAAGAGGGTGGGCTTGAGAATCACTTCGTTGACATGACGAACGCGTTAACAACGAGTTGTAACGTGACGGCAATCGCTCACCCGAAGTACGCAAGTCGGTTTCGACCAGATGTCAAACACATCGGTATTGATTTATCCAAACCGCGATTACATCCTGGAAATCTATTCAAGATCGTCAGAGTGATACGCCACTCGAATCCCAATATCGTCCACGCACACGCAAGTAAGGCGGGATCGATCATTGCACTCTGCAAACCGTTTCTTTCGACAAAAACCGTCGCCACGGTGCATAACGTTAAGAAGCATATGTCGTTCCTAAAAACCTACGATTTGGCCATTGGCGTCAGTGATACGGTAAGGAACACATTGCCCTGCCCCAACAAAATATCGATATACAACGGCGTCAATTGGCGCGCCGACCGCATTTCAATCGTGCCGCCCGAGTATGAAAAGATGTCGGATGGTCGAACACCCATAATCGTCGCCGTTGGAAGATTGGTACCGGCAAAGGGATTCGACTTATTAATCTCCGCTTGGGAACCCAAGTTCGGTTATTTGTTTCTCGTCGGAGACGGGCCGGAACGCGGACGTCTCACCGCCCTGGTGGCAGCGCGAGGACTCACCGCGCAAGTGTTCCTGCTCGGCCAAAAGGATTCGGCACTAGATTATATTCGTGCTGCCGATCTCACGGTCATCTCATCTCGAAACGAAGGATTTTCTTACGCTTTTGCCGAGGCCTTGTTGGAAAAAACCCCCGTGGTTTCGACCAATGTCCCCATTCCAAACGAAGTGCTACCCCAACAATACCTATGCGCAGTTGAAAACGTTGAGGCCATTCGCCTACTGCTTGAATCAACGCTTTCGAACGTGAGCCGACTTCAGCAATTGTTCACTCCGTTGTTTGACTACGCCACGAAAAATCTGACGTTAGCGAGAAGTCGAGATCAAACGTTAGCCGCTTACGAAACGCTAATGGAATAACGAAATTTAGTTGGAGCGACCGATCTCGGTCCAGGCCTCCGTTGGGGGCAATCGCACATTACTCGGTTATCGCGAACAAATTCGCTTCAATACGCAACAGACGTACGATCAAAACCCTTGCTAAGCATCCATATTCAACACTATCAAGCCCAACGAGTTATGCCATGAACTGGGCACTCTTCTCTCGGATTCGGCCGGTGCATTGCAACTTTGTCACTCGCCAGTGCCCTGGTCGAGCGCCACAAACCAACTCCGTTCCAGAAAAAATCTATCGGTCGGCCATAGCTTAAAGTTACCTCGTTCCGACTAGAATACACCCCATGCTGACACCACCTTCATCGGATTTACTTCCCTATTGCGCCGTCCAAGGTTGTGGAGGACAGGCGCTATGATTCTAATGATCGACAACTACGACTCGTTCACCTACAACATCGTCCAATATTTGGGGGAGCTCGGCGCAACGGTCGATGTTCGCCGAAATGATGAAATCAGTTTAGACGAAATACAACAATTGGAGCCCGAGAAGATCGTTATCAGCCCCGGACCATGTACACCTAACGAAGCGGGTATCTCCATGGAAGTCGTCCGCACGTTCGGGCAATCGATTCCCATCCTGGGTATTTGTCTTGGACACCAGAGCATCGGCCAGTCCTACGGCGGGGAAATTGTTCGTGCTCGGCAAGTCATGCACGGGAAGCTCTCCAAGGTTCATCACGACGGTAGAGGCGTATTTCAAAACTTACCCAATCCGATCGAGGTGACGCGTTATCACTCGCTGGTTGTCTCCAAGAATTCGGTTCCCAACAGCCTCGATGTCGCCGCGTGGACGGAATTCGAGGACGGTACTTTCGACGAAGTGATGGCGTTGCGGCACCGTGACTTTGAAGTGGAAGGTGTCCAATTTCACCCCGAGTCCATCAAAACTCAGGCCGGACACCAACTCCTTAATAATTTTCTCGGAGCAAGCTCTAGTGGACCTTAGTGAAGCGCTAGCCAAGATTATCGAAGGGCAAACCCTCAGCCAAGCGAATACCAAAGCCGTCTTTGACACGATCATGGCAGGCGAAGCAACCCCCGCTCAAATTGCCGGGATCTTGATGGCGTTGCGTGTCCGCGGCGAAAGCCCCGAAGAAATAGCAGGCGCTGCTGAGGCCATGCGACAAGTATCAACCAAGGTCGTCGTCGACGTGCCGAATCTGGTGGATACCTGTGGTACAGGCGGTTCAGCAGGTGCAAAGCTCTTTAATGTTTCGACCGCGGCCGCTTTTGTCGTTGCCGGCGCCGGAGGCCACGTTGCAAAACACGGTAATCGAGGCATGACCAGCCGGAGCGGTAGCGCCGATTTACTCGAGGCTGCCGGTGTGAATATTGCACTGACGCCTGAGCAAATCGCTCGATGCATTGAGGAGATAGGTGTCGGCTTTCTTTTCGCCCAGGCACATCATTCAGCCATGAGACACGCGGGACCGATTCGGCAAGAGTTGCGGGTGCGGACCATTTTTAACTTGCTCGGGCCGCTCACCAACCCGGCCGGTGCTGAGCGCCAACTCATCGGCGTGTTCGCGCCAGAATGGCAGCTGCCCGTAGCTGAAGTCGCAAAGTTGCTGGGTTCGACGCACGTCATGGTAGTGCATGCGAACGGGCTCGACGAACTATCAATCTCAGGCACGTCAAATGTCGTCGAACTGAAAAACGATGAGATTCGTCAATATGCCATCGAGCCCGAAGATTTTGGCATGACGACACGAACGGTGGAGAGTCTTCACGCCGATTCTCCGACAAGGAGTCTTGAACTGGTGCGGCAGTCGCTTAGCGGCGACGATACTACCGGCGCGGCGAATATCGTTGCTTTGAACGCCGGCGCCGCCATCTATGTGGCAGGAATTGTGGAAACACTCGCACATGGCGTGTCGATGGCCGAAGACGCGATCGCTAGTGGTCTGGCCGCCGAAAAACTCGCCGAACTAACTCGAGTGTCACGTTTGATGGAGACCGTGTGACTGCGAACATCCTGACGAAGATTCTCGAGCACAAACACCTCGAAGTCGAAGAATGTAAATCACGCCGATCCCAAAACCTGCTTCGAGAGCTCGCAGAAACGGTCGCACCGACTCGAGGTTTTGCCAAGGCGGTGTCCGAACAATCCCCGGCAGTCATCGCCGAGATCAAAAAGGCTTCGCCCAGCAAAGGGGTCATCCGTGAAAACTTTGATCCTGCGGCGATCGCGACAAGTTACTACGAGGGCGGAGCAACTTGTCTGTCGGTGTTGACGGATCGGCATTTTTTTCAGGGCGACGACGACGACTTAATCCAAGCCCGAAATATCATGCCACTGCCGATCCTCAGAAAAGATTTCGTTGTGGACGAATATCAGGTCTTCGAGGCCCGAGCGATTGGGGCAGATTGCATTCTCCTGATTGCCGCCGCCCTTGATTTCGAAACTATGCACGCGCTCTACGATATCGCTATGTCGATCGAGCTCGACGTTCTCATTGAAGTTCACGATGCCTCGGAATTGCGTGCAGCGGTCGCACTGAAACCAAGTTTAATCGGAATCAACAACCGCGATCTTGAATCTTTCAACACGGACATCGACACCACTCTTAATCTCTTGGATCGCATACCTGCGACGGTGAAGGTCGTCACCGAGAGTGGCATTCGATTACCCGACGATGTCAAACGTCTTCGCAACGCCGGGGTCGACGCGTTCTTGGTCGGAGAGGCGTTTATGCGAGCCGAGGATCCTGGCAAACAAATTAAAACGCTTTTCTCTTAGGATTATGTCCATGCTTAACTATCAAACAAAAGGTGAAGTTGCGGTCATTCACATAGACGACGGCAAGGCGAACGCTATTAGCCACGCATTCATCGACCAACTGACCAGGGCTCTCGAACGGGCTCGCAACGAAGCATCTGCAGTTGCTCTTTTCGGGCGACCCGGACGTTTTTCGGCTGGATTCGACTTATCGGTAGTCAACGCCGGTGGGGCCGCCGCACAAACGCTTGCCGCCGCCGGTGGCGCTATGTTGAAAGCAATTTACTCTCACCCTCTACCCGTCGTAGTTGGCTGTACTGGGCACGCCATCGC
Organism: Pseudomonadales bacterium; assembly: GCA_022448765.1. Classification (GTDB taxonomy): domain Bacteria; phylum Pseudomonadota; class Gammaproteobacteria; order Pseudomonadales; family Azotimanducaceae; genus UBA11889. Next base: position 12,294 of record JAKUTI010000002.1, on the reverse strand, counting down.
AGCAGGTGCGCTCATCCTGCTCGCAGCGGACTCTAGAATCGGAGCGGCCGGTGAGTTCAAAATAGGGCTCAACGAAACCTCCATTGGAGCGGTATTGCCACCGTTCGCGCTCGCACTCGCCGACGATAGATTGTCCAAACGACACCAAACGGCCGCCATCATCCAAGCCGAACTTTACGACCCGATCGGGGCGGTTGATGCCGGTTTTCTTGATCTCGTCGTCGAACCGAGTGCTTTAATGGAGGATACTCTGGCCGAGGCCACTCGCTTGGCGGCGTTACCCAATGCGGCATACGCGGGCAACAAGATCGCTATCAGAACGCCGTTCATCGAACGAATGTCCTAAGCAGCATGATGAGCAACAACGTGTACTCGCAAGTCGCCGATAACCGACTCGAACCGCAGTCGAGTACCTGCGGCATGGTCTAGAGTTTTGGCGGGTCTGGTGTGAAAGCGACGGTTCAATGGAACGGTGATGTGAGATTCTCGGCCACCTCGGAAACAGGCCACGACGTCGAGATGGATGGACCGATCGAATACGGCGGACAGAACGTTGGTGCTCGTCCGATGGAGCTCGTACTCATAGGGCTCGGTGGTTGTAGCGCGTTTGACGTTGTGACCATCCTTCGTAAGGGACGTCAAGAAATAACGGACTGCAGCGTTGAGATCTCAGCACTACGTGCGGTCGACGATCCGAAAGTGTTTACCGACATCCACCTCCAGTTCATGGTCACCGGCCACGAACTCAGCCCCTCGAAAGTTAAACGCGCAATCGACCTTAGTGCACGCCACTATTGTTCCGCCTCCATCATGATGCAACGTGGCGGTGTTCGCTTCACCCATGACTACGAAACTAGGGAAACGCCGTGACTCAACACGGAGTCCGAACACCTCCAACCACCGGAATGCATCACGTCGCTTTTAACGTTTCCAACTTCGAAGCAACCAAGGCATTTTATACCGAGGTTCTTGGACTGACGGTCGAATGGGAGCCTGATAACGACAATGTTTATTTGACATCCGGCTCAGACAACATTGCTCTGCACCGAGTACCGCGAAAAACCACTCCAGTTGACCAGCGGCTCGACCATATCGGATTCCTTATGGATAACAAAAACGATGTCGATACCTGGCATGCCTATTTAACGAGCCATAACATCGAAATTGTAGAGCCACCACGAACGCATCGTGACGGTGCGAGAAGTTTCTATTGTCGCGATCCTAACGGAGTTAACGTCCAGTTCATCTATCACCCACCTCTCGCCGGCGACTAGACACCATCAACGACATCGTCGATTTCATCTAGCACTGCTGCTGGACGGCTCTATCTGGACCCCCGTAATGGATGATTGCTTCAACAAGCGAAGCGCTTCATGAAAATGAATAACGTACGATTTCAAAAACAATGCTTCCGGCGGCTACCTGTTCAAATCCGGTAGGTAGTCTCCGTCATGATTCGAGAAAACAAGGTCATAGCGCGGCGTACCGGCATCGGAAAGGGCAACCCACCTGCCTTCTCAGCCGACGTCCCATGGCGAAGCTCGTCTTCTCGCATTCGCTCGAGAATCGCACGACTGCGACTATCCCCTTGCGGTAGTCGATCAATGTGCCGATCCAGATGTTCGACCACCTGATCCTCCGTCGCTGCAATAAATCCAAGACTGACCCGATCCCCAAGCGCACCCGCCAACGCCCCCATCGCACACGATGCCGCAAAGAAAACTGGATCCAACACACTCGGGCGCGCATCCAATTCTTGAAGTCGCTTGCGACACCATACAAGGTGCGCAACCTCTTCTTGAGCCGCTTGTTGCATGGCCGATCGGACGCTTGCATTACGGGCCGTCAATGCCTGGCCTTCATAAAGAGCTTGGGCACATACCTCGCCGGCGTGGTTAACGCGCATCAGGGACCCTGCTCGCCGTGTCTCGGGGCCGGAAAGGTTCGTTGATGGGACGTCCGGAATATCGTCCGTTAAAGGATGGATGCCCGTAATAGTCCTTAATCCCCGATCAAATACGCGAATCAGACGGTCAATCATGCCTACTCTTCCCAAAGGATAATGCGAAATAAATGCCCCATCTCATATACCGAAGGATACATAGGTCTGTGACGCTCTGACCATCCCGCCGGACGTGATGGGGATTGCTTCGTTTCACGAAGCTCAACTCCGAAGTCGTTCCAACATCGACCCGAGCTCATCATCATCCAAATTGGGAACGGCAAACCCGGTCCGATTAATTAAACCGCCGAAGCGCTCAAGCATCTCATCAATCACCGATTCAGGATCGCCAACGATCGCTAGTGTCTCAAGCACTTGGTCTGGGATAAGACGCGACATCTCGTCACGCCGATGCTGACGATTAAGGGAGATGAGTTCATCCTGAAGCTCTCCCCAACCATGAATTTCAAGGACTGGCCGGTAGGCGACAGTACAACCGTAAAACGCAATGCGATCGCGTACGTTGGCGACGGCTCTTAAGACCGCTTCTTCATCTACCCCTGTGGCGATCAACGGCGCGTAGTCCAATTCGAATTCGCTCAATCTGCGACCGCTCGTTCGTAACCCTTCCTCAACGGCGGGAAGCGTGACTTCGCGTATGTATTTTTCGGACGAAAACGGGTGCATGATCATGCCGTCCGCAATCTCGGCAGCAACGCGGGTCATTAATGGACCCGTGGCAGACAACGCGATGCGCGGGCGCGGCCCTTCGATGTTGTCCGGTGTGAACGTCGCTGGCATTAACGTGTGCTGGTAATACTCACCTTGATACTCGAGCCGTTCACCTTCATACCAGCAGTCAAATATTGCCTTCATTGCCTCGATGAATTCGCGCATCTGCCGCGCGGCCTTATGCCATGGCATGCTGAACCGGCGTTCGATATGCGGTTTGACTTGTGATCCTAACCCCAGCACCAAGCGTCCCCCCGAAAAAGCGTTGAGATCATGTGCCTGGACCGCCATGGACATGGGGTTACGCGCAAATGCCACGGCCACCGACGTCACGAGTTCGATCTTGGTGGTCTGTCCGGCCGCGATCGCCAGCGCCATGAAAGGGTCGTGGTTGAGTTCGGCGACCCGGAGTCCGTCATAGCCGAGCGCTTCCAGCCGTGCTGCTTGCGGTCCGATCCTATGCAAATCTACAGCAGTTGACGCATCCACTTTCATAGCGACCTCAACGCTTCATGGATGAACGGTCTCTCGTCGCACAGCCCGATAGCCAATATCGCGACGGTAATACATATCCTTCCATTCGATACCTTCAACCCGCCGATACGCGCGTGCCTGAGCTTCTCTCACAGAACCCCCCATCCCCACAACACAGAGCACTCGACCACCAGCAGTTAGAACGCGGCCTTCATCCATGCGCGTCCCGGCGTGAAATAATTTCGTCCCATCCACGTGTTGAACCAGTCCACGAATTTCGTGTCCGGTTTTGTAATCGTCTGGATAACCACCCGACGCCAACACTACACCCAGCGCCACTTCCTCCGAGAAACTCAACTCAACAGTGGACAACTCCGTGTCCAGAGCACGTTGACAAAGTTCCACCAGATCCGATTCCAGCCGCATCATGACTGGCTGAGCCTCTGGATCACCGAAACGACAGTTGAACTCGATCACTTTCGCCACGCCTTCGTTATCGATCATCAACCCCGCATAGAGAAATCCCTGGTACCGAATCCCGTCCGCGTCCATTCCTTGGATCGTCGGGTCAATAATGGTCTCCATAATTTGTCGGTGGATGTCGTCGCTAACCACGGGCGCCGGGGAATATGCGCCCATACCGCCCGTGTTCGGACCGGTGTCACCTACGTCTCGCGCCTTATGGTCCTGACTACTCGCGAACGGTAGCGCCACCTCCCCGTCGGACACGACAATAAAGCTCGCTTCCTCACCCGCGAGAAACTCTTCGACCACAATCTCCTTGCCCGCATCCCCAAATCGCTCACCCGAAAGCATCGTACGCGCCGCATCAACCGCCTCGTCCACCGTCGCGGCGACAACAACCCCTTTGCCCGCCGCGAGCCCATCCGCTTTGATGACGATCGGCGCTCCTTCGGCACGGATATACCCTTCTGCGTCGGCAAGCGAGCTAAACGTTTCGTATCGCCCGGTCGGAATGTCGTGCCGCGAGAGAAATTCCTTGCTAAACGCTTTCGAACCTTCAAGCTGCGCCGCCTGCTGCGACGGCGCAAAACATCTAAGACCCCGGGCGTCGAAAAAATCCCGAATACCCGCGACCAACGGTCCTTCTGGGCCCACAATGGTTAACCCAACGTCTTTGGATACGGCAAAGTTCGCGAGAGCCGTAAAGTCATCCACCGTGATGTCAACGTTCTGACACCCCGATTCGGCCGCGGTTCCTGGATTTCCCGGCGCTACAAACACGGTCTCCACCCGAGTTGATTGCGATGCTTTCCATGCCAGTGCGTGTTCGCGACCGCCAGCGCCAACCACCAATACGTTCATTTGTCCCCGCCCTTAATCCCTTCCTATGCTGCAGTCAGTGTCGAAAATGCCGGATGCCAGTAAAAACCATTGCCATGCCATGTTCGTTTGCCGCTTCAATGACCTCATCGTCTCGCACGGAACCACCGGGTTGTATCACGGCTGTAATCCCGACTTCCGCGGCAGCATCGATGCCGTCACGAAACGGGAAAAACGCATCGGATGCCATCACGGACTTGTTAACGGTAAGACCTTCCTCTACGGCTTTCATGGCCGCGATCCGTGCACTTATCACTCGACTCATCTGTCCCGCGCCCACGCCTATGGTCCGTCCCCCGTTTGCAAAAACAATGGCGTTGGACTTGACGAACCATGCCACTCGCCAGGCAAACTCAAGGTCACGCTGTTCGACTTCTGTCGGTGCCCGAGTCGTCACGATACTGAGACCCGCCGCGTCGAGGCAGCTTTCATCGGGGTCCTGCACGAGAATGCCACCGCCCACACGCTTGAATTCGATCCCCCTCCCCGCAATCTCGTGTCGACCAGTCGTCAAAACCCGTAAATTCTTACGCTTTTGCGCTTCGTCGAGGACACCTGGCTCAATGGTCGGCGCGACGACTACTTCGGCAAATTGATTCGCTGCAATCGCAGCCATCGTGGTTCTATCGAGGGATCGGTTGAATGCAATAATCCCTCCGAAAGCCGAGGTAGGATCTGTCGCGAACGCGTTCGCGTACGCTTTGTCAATCGAATCCGCGATCGCGACACCGCATGGATTTGCATGTTTAACGATCACACACGCTGGTTCATCGAACACGTCCGCACACTGAATTGCCGCGTCAGTGTCAGCTACGTTGTTGTACGAAAGTGCTTTACCTTGATGCTGCTGCAGCGCAGCAACTGTGCCTGGGGAAGGATATTTCTCGGTATAAAAAGCCGCCCGCTGATGGGGGTTCTCCCCGTATCGCATCGCGTCTCGCAATTCGTATTTTAGGTTCAAAACCTCCGGGAACGGTTCTTTCGCCGACATATAACCCGCTATAGCGGCATCGTAACTGGCGGTATGTCGAAACGCTTTCGCCGCCATCCGTTCGCGAAACGCAAGATCAATGGTGTCTTCCAGAATCCGATCGGCCACTTCAACGTAGTCGTCCGGATCAACGATCACCAAGACGTCAGCGTGGTTTTTTGCAGCCGAACGAATCATGGCCGGACCACCAATATCAATATTTTCGATCGCCATTTCGCGATCGCAGTCGTCACGTTCAACGGTTGATTCAAACGGGTAAAGATTGACAACCACCAGATCGATCGGCTCGATTCCGTAATCCTTCATCAGTTCGTCGTCCAAGGACCGACGGCCCAAAATACCCCCGTGAATTCTTGGATGAAGCGTTTTCACCCGTCCGTCCATAATCTCGGGAAAGCCCGTGTATTGAGCTACCTCGGTTACGGAAACGTCAGCATCTTTAATCGCTTTATGGGTGCCCCCGGTTGAGAGAATGTCAACGCCACTCCGATGGAGTGTATTGACGAACATCGCGAGGTCGCGTTTATCCGAGACGCTTATAAGCGCACGCCTGACGGTCAATAGTGTCATGTCGTTAATTCAGTCCCTGTTGTCGTCTATTCGATCACGCGGCTTCGACTAGCGTTGGATTCAGTTCGCTTAAGAAACGCTGCTGCAACTCTGGAAGGTCGAGTCGATTAAATGATTTGATCATTTGAGCGTCGAGACCGAGACGTTGCAAGTACCATTGCACGTGTTTACGGGCAATCTTGACGCCGCGTTCGATGCCGTAAAATCCGTGCATTGCATCGAGGTGCGTTCGTATGATGTCGATGCGTGCTGCGAAATCGAGTTCGCTTGGCTTGCCCCCAGCAAGGCCTTGGGCTATCTGTCCCGGAAGCCAGGGTGCTCCAAGTGCGGATCTTCCAATCATGACTCCTGCAGCACCCGTCCGTGCCATGACGGTTTTGGCTTGATCAACATTAGTGATATCGCCGTTGGCAAACACGGGAATGGCGACCGAGGCAACGACGTCAGTCACGGTTCGATGCTCGGCACTACCTCTGAAACGACAGGCCCTGGTTCGCCCGTGTACGGTAAGTGCCGATACGCCTGAAGCCTCAGCGATACGAGCAATGGCGACGGCGTTTCTTGTGCTGGGACACAATCCAGTCCTAATTTTCAAGGTGACGGGAACATCCACCGCTCCCGTTACTGCCTCAAGGATCGCTCGTACAAGGGATTCGTCCCGTAACAGCGCTGAACCCGCCGCTTGGTCGCACACCTTCTTCGCCGGACAACCCATGTTGATGTCGATGATCTGAGCACCGTCTTCGACGTGACGTCGAGCTATATCCGCCAACCACCTCGGCTCAGCGCCTGCGATTTGGACGGTGGAGGGTTGTATACAGCGATCCAGCCTGCGTCGCTCAGTGGATTTACGTGTGTGCCAAAGGTCTGGTCGGGCAACGGTCATCTCGCCGTACACCATGCCGGCTCCCAGTCGCCACGCAAGACGGCGAAAGGGCAAATCGGTAATACCGGCCATCGGCGCTAACAGCACCGAATTACTCAATTTGTAGGGGCCGACTGCGACCACCGGAAGAAACCAATGGCTAGAAACGTCCATCATAACGATTACAGACGGGTTAACAAACGCAACGTTGTCGACCCGCCTCAACTTCGACGGCCCTGGAGTAACGCCCATCCCTCCTCAACCATCGGTGGCGTAAAAATGATCCCTTCGTAGGCCGCACGTACCTCGTCGATTTGGCCCACGAGTATTCCCGACAGCAGTAGTTGGCCCTCGCGTCCCAACCGTTGAAGTAGCACTGAGGACAAGTCGATCAAGGTCCCGGCGAGAATGTTCGCGATCACCACATCGAAACAACCCACAACATCTGTGTCAGCCGTAGCACCAACTTCCACAACGACCCGGTTGTAATCAACATTATCAAGGCAGGCAGACAAGGCTTGCGGATCATGGTCGAGGGCTACAACGCGTTTCGCACCGCACTTAGCCGCACCGATCGCTAAAACACCAGATCCACACCCAAAATCCAAAACACTTCGGTCACGTAGGTCCACCTTCCCCAACCAACGGAGGCAAAGAGCCGTCGTCGCATGCCGACCGGTACCGAATGCAAGACCGGGGTCTAGACGAATGACGCCCCGTTCCTCGTCATCGTATGGGTGGCTGCGCGGGACTATCGCCAACCCACCGAAGTCGAGGATGCCACCAGGCTCGTTACCGTGAACAGACCAATCGTTATCGGCGAGAAAATCGAGCTGTCCTACCTCAAAGCCGGCCTTTCGAACGAGATGTCGAACCCCCTCGACATCGATCTCCATCGGGAACAGAGCTTCTACAGCAACGTTCTCCCACAACCGCAGCTCGCCAGGACCGGGTTCAAGCAAATCCACACAGTCGTCTCCAAGCAACGACACTGCCAACGCCCCGTTACTTGCCAAAACATCAGCGAACGGTTCAGCACGCTCGCGGGCAACCGCGCTAAGCCGAACACGGAACCAAGCCAAAAGACGTCAGAGAATACGCATCAACGGCGTACCGGATTCGATTGCACGACCGTTGGCAACGAGAAATTCAACGACGGTTCCCTCGCAGTCCGCCTCGATTTGATTCATCATCTTCATGCTCTCGATGATGCAGAGGACTTGCCCTACCGACACCGTGTCTCCCTCGGCGACGAACGGCCCTTCGCCTGGTGCGGGTGAACGGTAAAATGTTCCCGCCATCGGCGCGGCGACGACTTGACCTTCGACGCCCGGCACCGACACAACCTTGTCCGCCCGCGGCTGAGGAGTCGCGTCTCGGCCGACCTCTCCGCGCGAAATACGAATGCTTTCCTCACCGGACCTAACTTCAAGCTCGCGGACGTCCGACTCTTCGACCAACTCAATCAACTTTTTGATCTTTCGAAGATCCATCATTTCTCCAGGGCGTCGATTGCAGCACTCAGCGCGTATTGATAACCGGCTGCTCCCAAGCCAGTTATAACCGCTGTCGCAATATCCGAGAGGTAGGACTTCTGGCGAAACGCTTCCCTTGCGTACACGTTCGATAAGTGAACTTCGATGAATGGCAGATCCACCGCCAGTAATGCATCACGAAGCGCAACGCTCGTGTGCGTCAACGCCGCCGGATTGATCACAATAAAGCCCGTTCCGTCGTTTGCCGCATTTTGAATGGCCTCGACGAGAACCGATTCTGCATTGCTCTGAAGGGTTGTTAAGTCCACACCTTTCGACACCGCGAGCGATTGCATGTCGGAATCAATATCTTCCAGGGTGGCGGAGCCGTAAATTTCGGGTTCTCGGGCACCCAATAAGTTGAGATTGGGTCCATGCAACACCATTATTCGCGACATTCGGCGACGATCCACCTCGAAAATCGAAGTATGTCATGGTTTTGCCACTTTTTCATATATTTAAGTGCATTTTCGAAGAACTTAACAGCATTTTCCTGCTTTTACCCTTCCATTTCATTGAGAAGAATAGTTGGCGTTAGCAATTGTGGGAGAACTTTAGGTTGACTACGCGACGGGAAAAATACGTAAAGGGGGACCCCAGAGCGGTTAAATGTTGTTAAAAGGTTCGAAACCGACGGATCTCGTCGGGTCCAGTCCGCCTTGATATAGACGATGCCGTTATCCTTGAAATACTCCTGAACCCGCTCCGTCGCTAGGGTTGATCGCTCATTCGCTAAGCACGTGATGCACCACGACGCAGTCACGTTTAAAAACACCGGCCTACCCGATGCACGCGCCGTCTCAAAGGCTGTTTCGTCGAACCTATTTTCTGACATTTCCGCTTCGGTCAGTTCTTCGGGCACACTGTTCAAAACACCCCATACAATCGCAACAACCACCGCAAGTCCCGCTCCCCATATCCAACTGATACGTGCTCGGTTATTGCCACCAAGCCAACTGAGCAAACCCAGTCCGACGCTACCGACCAATATCAGCGAAACGGCGTCGGCACCGGATTGTCGAGCCAACACCCAGATCAACCAAACCGCCGTCAAAAACATCGGAAATGCCATGGCTTGTTTGATCGTGGCCATCCATGGACCGGGTTTTGGTAGGCGGCGCGCAATCGCCGGAAATCCCGTAATCAACACATACGGTGCTGCCATCCCGATACCCAAAACCAGCATCACAACAAGCAACGCGCCGGTACCTTGGCTCAACCCGTATCCCATGGCCGACGCCATGAACGGCACGGTACAAGGGGTCGCGACCACGACAGCAATCATGCCTGTGAGAAAGGCACTCGGTTTACTCATGGCCAACCCAAAACCAGGCAGCTCAAGCACGCCGAGCAAGTTCAAGCCCATAGCGAAGAACAAGAGTGTCATCGCAGAAACGAACCCCGGTTCTTGCAGTTGAAACCCCCACCCAACAGCCTCGCCTGCGGTTCGTAACGTTGCCAATAACACGCCGAGAACCAAAAACGTGGACACCACACCGGAGGCGTAGCCGAAGGCATGGATGATTCCTTGACCGCTTCTAGCAATGTCGAGAACGCTTACGGCCTTGATCGCGAGGACAGGAAAAACACACGGCATTAAATTAAGCAGGAACCCGGCAAATAGCGCCGACATGACGACGGCCCAGATCGATATATTCGTTGGCGCTATCCCCTCCTCCGTTAATGCCTCCAAGGTGTAGCCCTCCGGCACCAACGTACGCCATCGCGTTTCGGGCGGATAACATAAGCCGTAATCAGCACACCCTTGGTAGGTGATACCTATGCGCAAAGGGCCGGTTTGTTCGACAACCGGAATGCGGACATCGACCGCGTCGTAATAGACCTCGACTTCGCCAAAATAGTCGTCAACTTTTTCTATGCCGGCTGGAATGATCGGTTGCCCTAGGGCACCGCCAGAATCCAGCGAAAACGCAAAGCGATGTCGATAAAGGTAGTACCCAGGCGGCATCGTCCAACTTACATCGACGTGACCATCATCGGATAGCGAAACATCCATCCGATACGCTTCGTCCACGCTGAGGAACTTCGGTTGTTCCTTTATCGTGCCCGTCGCCGCAAAATCTATCGGTTTCTCGGTCGTTGCAGCCAAATCCATCGTGAAAAACGTTGCCAACGTGGCGAAGGTTCGGACGATCCATCGGCGAGTCAGAGGTGGCATGACGGGGTTGTCTCTCGTGGCAAACGATAGAAAGAGGCGTGTTTGTACACTATACAGGGCATGGGAAACCAGGAATCGTTGAACGGCGTATGCACTATCTCGTCACCCTGCTAATGACAATAAGCCTCCTCGCATGCTCGGTGATTCCGCCATCGTCACCACCACGCGCCGTCGGCTCCATAGCCATTGATTGGGACCGTGTTGAATATTTCTTGAATCGGGCTGACGCGGCGTTCGACAAAGACCAGCTCGACGCACCTACGGAGGATAACGCGTCCACGTGGTACCTACGGGTGCTGGAAATCGCACCAAATCAACCCAATGCAATCTACGGCATCGAGCGAATCGTCGAACGCTATATTGAACGGGCGATAGAAGCGATCTCCCAAGAAGCCTGGACAACGGCGCGTGCCGAACTCAATTTTGCCGAACAAATCGACGGGGGTTCCCCAGGAATCCCCGTACTTCGCCGCCAGATCAACCTACTTGAAAAGGCTCTCCGATGGTCTATAACGTTAGCCGACGACCGGGTGCGATCACGCAGTCCGCTCGCTTCGCTCGAACTAAAAGAATTTGGCCCAAAAGCCCGTGCATCCGGCGCGAGAGTGACGATACGTGCGGGCAGCGATGCCGACGGCCGATGGATTTACGAACAGCTCAACGAGAGTTCGGGGAAACGTCCAATCCGCGGAGAAATCGAGATTGGATTGCCGCCACAGGTACGCGTACTGATCATCCCGCTGGAAGATCTCAGTGAAAGCTAGGTTTTGTCTTGGTTTCCTCGCGATCATGATCTTCGGCATGCCAGTCATCGCCAACGAACGTGTGCAGTTCGACAACGCGATTATCCGTCAACCCCTGGTTGCACAGGACTTTACCGCCGCATACGTCAACATCACGAATCATCGCAATACGCGGCTCACGATCGCTGGTGCCCGCGCGTCTTGGTCCGAAACAATCGAGTTCCATGAGACATTGATCACCGATAATCGAGCGCGCATGCGACGGTTAGTACAACTTTCGGTTGAACCCAACGCAACGCTTACGATGGCTCCAGGCACAATCCACATTATGTTGTTCGGTTTGAAACCGAGCCGCATGGCCAATCCCACCATCACGTTCGTGACAACCGATGGCGAAAACCTACCGGTTTCTTTTGAAACTAAATCCATCGAGACACTTCACGTTCAAGCGATTCCCTGAATAACCTTAACCGAGCGCATACATCCGCCAACACGTTTCAACACCGAGGATTCCATGACGTTGGCCGTAGCTCCCGACAAGTCATCGGTCGTCACCGATCACACGTCTTGTAGCACCACGGCGCCTAGGGTAGAGTCCCGGTCCGAAAACCTTACAACTAGCGGTTTACAAGGGTTTTCTTTGTTGGAATTACCTCAAGCAACAATGGATCTTCTTCATGACTGATGTGCAGATTTCGCTAATGTGTGGCGTACTCGCTTTGCTTTACGGTGGCTGGGCGGTCAGGTCCGTAACTTCCGCCGATGCTGGTTCGGATCGAATGCGAGAAATCGCCGGCGCTATTCAGGAAGGCGCAACGGCTTATCTCAATCGTCAATACCGTGCGATAGGCATGGTAGGATTCGTGGTGGCGATCATTTTGTCGATCTTGCTCGGGGCTGAGGCCTCAATTGGCTTCGT
>JAKUTI010000199.1 GCA_022448765.1 Pseudomonadales bacterium | reverse complement strand
CGGTAGCGGCGTCGCATCCATACCTTCTTCCCACCCGAAGAAATCGTCGTCGATGAGTCGCGAAGTTTCGCCCCCGCCCTCACCGTTGCCACCAGCGATCTTTCCGTCAAGATTTTTTCCGCTACTGATATCTCCGTAATTCGGGCCTGGAATCACGGGTTCTCCGCCTTTGGCGGAAAATCCATGCGGCGTTGAATCAGCGCCTTCTCCGTTGACAAAGAAACTCAATTCTTGTTTTACGTTGGCCTCCTCGCCAACACGCTCTGTTAAGCCGGCCATTGCGTCCACCAACCCGAGCATAAGAAGATGTCTCGCCGTCTGGCCCGTGTAGCTAACCGAATCTCCGTCGTCGATAGAGCTCGTATACGAATAAAACGTCGGCATGGGATCGCAAGCATCTCCTTCGCCGCTGGCATCACTATCAACTTGATCCGCATTCGCGTCGGTCAGACAGTTGTCGGAGTTATCACCAACGCCATCGCTATCTGTATCGACGGTTTCGCTCGCATCATTGGGAAAGACATCAGCGTTATCGCCCACACCGTCGCCATCACTGTCCTCCGTCTCATCGGCGTCGTTTGGGAAGGCGTCCTGCGTATCTGCCACACCGTCGCCATCACTATCGACCGCTGCTGGAGCGCTTCCTCCGCTGCTACCACCGCCGCCACATCCAGCCATTCCCGCTAATGCAACGGAAAAGACAACCAACATAATCGCGTTAAACCGATTCATCCGTAGAAACTCCCAATTTTCATGTTGCGGCTGCATCGCGAATCGAGCAGCCGCCCAGAACTCTAATACGAGGATCAAATATAAACGATAATCATTATCATTAAGATTAATATTATATTCAAGAGGGATGATTCGGACCCGGTGAGCGTCCTTGCGTCCACTAAGCCTTCTGCGCGACAGCGTCGATCCCAGCGCTGAAAAAGCGGGCGACGGCGCTCGTGGCCTCGAATACTATTGGTTGATTCGAATCGTCAGCGGAGAGAACCAATGCGAACTTTGATTGCGGGTGTCGCCATCGTGGTGGCCATTATCGCCCTTGTCCTTTTCGTCCAGAACGAACCCACCTCGGACCCCACCGTTACGTCTACTCCTGAGGCGCTTGCCGCTCCAACTGCCACCATCGGACTGATCGACGACGCGAGAATTAATAACGCGGATTCGGAGCCCGGCAACTGGCTCGCCTACGGACGCACATACGAGGAACAGCGATTCTCACCGTTAACACAAATCAATCGAGAAACCGTGGGCGAACTTGGGCTCGCCTGGGCACGCGACATGAATACGAATCGAGTCCAGGAGGCAACCCCCATTATCGTCGACGGGGTCATGTTTCTGACGAGCTCGTGGAGTCGGGTATTTGCCATCGACGCCGTCAGCGGCGAACAGCTCTGGTTTTATGATCCCCAGGTCCCCGGAGAATGGGGCCGACGCGCCTGTTGCGACGTCGTTAATCGGGGCGTGGCCGTCTATCAAGGTCGCGTCTACGTCGCAAGTCTCGACGGTCGCTTGATCGCACTCGATGCCGCCACAGGGATCAAGGTATGGGAAGTTGACACCATCATCGACCGTGAGCGTTTCTACTCGATCACGGGAGCACCCCGGGCAGCGAAAGGTAAAATTTTCATCGGAAATGGCGGCGCCGAATTTGGCGTGCGGGGCTACGTCACCGCGTACGATGCCGAGACCGGGGAGCAAGTATGGCGCTTTTACACGGTCCCGGGAGATCCCTCCCTTCCTTTCGAGCATCCCGAAATGGAAACCGCTGCGGACACTTGGAAAGGCGGCGAGTGGTGGAAAATTGGTGGGGGCGGAACGGTTTGGAATTCCATAGTTTATGACCCGGATTTTGACCAAGTCTATCTCGGTGTCGGTAATGGCTCGCCATGGACTCGCGTGATCCGTTCGCCGGGCGGTGGCGACAACCTATTTCTCGCATCGATCGTCGCATTAGACGCCGATACAGGTCGAATGAACTGGTACTACCAAACCACACCGGGGGATAACTGGGATTACACCGCTGTCCAAGACATCGCGCTCGCTGACATGACGGTCGACGGCGTGGAACGAAAGGTCCTATTGCAAGCGCCTAAGAACGGATTCTTTTACGTCATCGATCGCGCTGACGGTAAATTATTGAGGGCACACCCCTTTGCCACCGTCACCTGGGCCACTCACGTCGACTTAGAGACAGGACGGCCCGTCGAGAACCCGGACCTCGATTACCTTGAAAAGGAACAATGGATTCTTCCGGGGCCACTCGGGGCCCATAACTGGCAAGCAATGTCGGTCGATACCGAAGCGGGCCTCGTGTATCTACCGGCGCAAGATAATCCACTCATTTACGGCATGTCGGAGGAGTGGAAAGCGTCTGGCGTATACAAACGCAACGAGGGTGGTTGGAATCTTGGAATCGAGATCGCCGGCATCGCTCAGTTGCTGCTCAACAATCTGGAAGACCAACCCACTCCCAAGGGGTACCTAAAAGCTTTTGACCCACTGACTGGGGTCGACAAGTGGGTTGTGGAAATCCCCCACTACTGGAACGGCGGGGTCCTTGGAACCGCCGGCGGGCTGGTTTTTCAGGGTGACGCGCTCGGCTACCTGACGGCCTACAACAAAGACAACGGGGAAGCACTTTGGCAGTTCAACACCTACACGTCGATTCTTGCGCCACCGGTGAGTTTCATGATCGACGGGGTGCAGTATGTTTCGATCCTCACGGGTAACGGCGGCGGCGACCTTTTCTCCGGCGAGCCGTTACCGCCCGTCGCGGAACCTGCGTCCCTCACGTACGGCAACTATGGCAAATTGCTGACGTTTAAACTCGGTGGGAACGCGACGCTCGAATCCCCAACAGCGGTGGATCGGTCCATTCCGGAACAGCCCCCGCTGACGGCCAGTATCGAAGACATCGCCCGCGGTGAACGACTCTACGGCAATTATTGCGGCTTCTGTCACGGTCTCGTCGTCCGCTCCGGGGGCTCGATTTCCGATTTACGGCGCATTAGCGAAGCAAGCCACGACGCTTTCAACAAAATCGTTCTCGAGGGGATGATGGCATCCGCGGGGATGGCGAGTTTCGCCGACGTGCTGACGGAAGAAGATACCGCCCGGATTCACGATTACGTGAGAGCAAGAGCCATCGAAGATCGGGAAGTTGCACTCGGCAATCAGGAAGCGCCGCGCTTAACTTGGCTCCAATAGTGGTCTAGCTGTCGCCAAAGCGGATTTATCGATCCCACCTCAAATCGGCTTTGGCGGCAACGTCGGTGGCGGCAGACGAGTAAACTCAAACTGAGGACGCTCTCCCTGGGAACCGGATTCGTCTCCCCGATACTGCGCGGTTGGATCAGGGGACATGAGATCAGGATTGATGATTTGCCTACTCATCCGACCATTTAACAGCTGGCCACCCTCCAGTTCCTCCAGGGCCTCTTCCGCCGATTCAGCGGTGTCCTCATCCCACGGGACCTGATACGCCCTTGGCGCGCCCTCGGCTAAACCCGCCTCGTCAAGTTCGCGAATCCAAAAGTAGATTTTGCCGTCGCCGCCCCTGGCTTTATCGGGCTCCTCAATGACAACCCAATGCAGACGAAAATCCTCCGGCATGGGTTCGCTGGTTGCCCAACCGAGGAGGTCACTAAGTCCGTGCCAGGTCACCGCATAGAGCACCGAAACACCGACAACCGAGGTGAATTTGATCCATCGTGCCAACGGTGTGGTTAGATTGAGGTTCAACAAGAGTGCCGCAGTCGCGGCATACGCAAGCGCGAGCACAATCGCGGTGGTAATCAACGTTTGTCCGCGACCGCCTTGCTCAGCAGGCGTTTATTCAGTTTATTGGTGCCAATCACCTCGCCCGAGCCATCGACAGTAAAACGCACGGCGGTTTGTTCATCGCCTATGCCATTAAGTTCGAGCTTCTCGTAGTGAATGAGTTTGACGACGGGATTCAGCTTCTCGACTTTGACGGTTACCGGCAACGGTTCGCTGTAGTTCGCCTGATAGTGCAACACGTTCACGACGTACTCCCCCGCCTTCATGGCCCTGACCGTTACCGTCTCTTGATTGAGCGGATTGGATACCTCAACGCCATCAAGAATTACGCGGTCCTGAAACAAGCCACGGTCGTCACGATCCAAGTGCATCAACCCCGTGTCGCGATTGTGATACCAGACCATATTGCCTTGCGGGTCTTCTACCAGGGTGTCGACATCGTCCGGATGCCGATCCTGCCATCGAACGGTAATGAGGATTTCAGCCTTGCGATCCACTTTCCCGGTATCCGTCGGGTCGCTGATTAGCGAGAACGCGACCACGAACATAAACGCGAAGCCAAGCAGCGCATTGAACAGGAGATCCGTGAAAGCGTCTTGAGATTCTCTCTGGCCATAGATTCTATGACGCATCTACCGCATCCCGGTCTTCTCGCGGTTTTGAATCGACGAACACTTGCAGGCGGGTCACCAAATCCGCCGCTGACGTATCAACGACATGGTATTGGAGCTTCAATAACGTACTGGTCACGAGGCCCGCGATCGTCGTATACAAAGCGACCGCCATACCGCCACTCATCGCGCTCAAGAGCTGTTGCATCATCGATGGATCGAAATCCTCGATTTCACCCACCGGAAGGAGCATCAAAATAAACCCGACGACCGTACCAAGCAGACCGAGCTTCAGTAACACGTCGCTGACGAAGTGCCCGATGGCATGACGATTCGCCAGTTCGTCTCCAAACGCCGCCAGCAATGCGTCGGGGTTATCGTCGGATTTCGCGCCCAAGCGGGTGAAAAATTCGCCCAGCAACCCATCTTCCATCACAACGTTTGGGTCACCGCGCAAACGGGCTTCTTCGAGATCCGAAAAACGCTGACGTTCTCGCGTCAACTGCAACGATGACCACAGCCAGTGGCAACTAGCTAACGCGTAGACAACCAAAATGACCCAAGATATGTAGCTACGGTCAGAATCCAGTGCGAGCGCAACGAGGCCACGATCGGCCGCA
>JAKUTI010000198.1 GCA_022448765.1 Pseudomonadales bacterium | reverse complement strand
AACACGCCGCGTGCCGTGGCCCTTAATTGACCCAAAGACCCTGGCGAGAAACCTGGCCGATGGGGTGGCGGGTGGTAAACCGGTCGCTATCCTATTTGGACGCGAATCAAGTGGGCTTACGAATGCCGAACTGGCAAAGTGTCAGTTGCATCTTCAAATTCCGGCGTCGCCCAATTACCCGACGCTCAATCTTGCGATGGCGGTGCAAATCGTGACTTACGAGTTGTACCTGGGCGCGAATAGTTCGGCGGATGAGCCTGAATGGGATCGAGCGCCGGCGACCGCGGCCGAGGTAGAAGGGTTTATTGCACACTTGCAGCAGACCTTGGAGGAAATAGGTTTTTATGATCCTGGAGCACCGAGACAGGCGATGACTCGACTAACGCGGATGTTTGGCCGAATTCAAATGGATGAAACTGAGGTCGCGATGTTAAGAGGTGTTCTCACGCATATTGACAGGTCAGTCAGAAAGAATCGGGATGACGATTCCTGATATTAATTGTGTTCGGAGAGAGTGGAATGATTGCTGGTAATTATAGAAACGTCTTCATAGGTCCCTTGTTGTTGGTCAGCATATTGGCTTTTCCGGAGATAAGTACTCCGGGGCCCGACGCGGACTTATCGGGCACATGGACGCTCACGATTGAGACGCCGATGGGTATCTCCAATCCGGTGCTTACGCTATGGAAATCTGGTGGTGGGTACGTAGGATCCTACGAGAGTCGACGAGGTAAACGGGTGGTGGAAGATGTGGTGGTGGAGGGCCAAACGTTTTCCTTTCGCATGATGGTGTCTATGCCGATGGGAGACTTCGACATGGTGTACAAAGGTTCCATTGAGGGCGAGAAGATATCGGGCACGATCGGAAACCCGATGGGCGAGATCGCTTTCGTGGGGAAGCGCTCTCAGTAGTCGATCCCACGTCGCGGTTAAAGTAGACCAATTTAGTCGGGTATTGCATACTCCCGCGACCTTGGACAAAGCTTACTTGTCATGCGGCTGACCACGAAAGGTCGATACGCCGTCACGGCGCTTCTAGACCTTGCAATCCATCGCGATGCTGGGCCTGTACCTTTGGCAGCCATTGCCTTGCGTCAAGATATTTCTCAGTCATACCTGGAACAACTCTTTGGTAGGCTCAAGAGATCGGACTTGGTGCGCAGTATCCGTGGACCGGGCGGTGGTTACGAATTGGTCGGTGATGTCGGAAAAATTAATGTTTCCGAAATTCTGACCGCAGTTGGTGAGGGATTTGACGCGACCCGATGCGGAGGTTCAGGCGATTGCCAAGACGGACAGACGTGTTTAACACACGAGCTATGGTCTGATCTCTCAATGCAGATCGATTTATTTCTTTCAAGGATTACGCTGGCGTCACTTATTGAGCGGGGCGACATTATGTCGATAGCGCGCCGATTGGAGGACGTGGACCTCATTGAAGCTCGCTTGATCTAATGTCTTCGACTACAAATGACGCGGCACGAAAACGGCCGGTATATCTGGATTATGCGGCGACAACGCCTGTTGATCCGAGAGTCGCCCATCAAATGAGCCGATGCTTGATGTTCGACGGCTATTTCGGTAATCCGGCTTCGCATAATCATGCTTTCGGCTGGGAGGCCGAAGAGCTGGTCGAAGAAGCCCGTTCACATCTAGCTCGACTAATCAATGCGGATCCTCGTGAAATTGTTTGGACCTCGGGTGCTACTGAGTCGGACAACTTAGCGATTAAGGGCGTTGCTGAGAACGCCACAAAGCGCCACATGATTACGTCTACCTACGAGCACAAAGCCGTAATGGACACGTTTAAGTACTTGGAATCTAAAGGGTTTGACGTCACGTACTTGGACCCGAACCATAGTGGTCTCGTGACGCCCGAAGCCGTTTCAGCCGCAATTCGGGACGATACGTTGCTGGTCTCTGTTATGCATGCGAACAACGAGATTGGGGTGGTCAATGATATCGGCGCCATGGGCGAAATCTGCCGCAGGAGGGATGTTCTGATGCATACCGATGCGGCTCAGAGCGCGGGAAAAATCAGCATCCATGTCAAAGAACAATGCCTTGATCTTATGAGTATATCGGGGCATAAGATATACGGCCCCAAGGGGATTGGTGCACTGTATGTTCGGCGCGAACCGCCTGTTCCTCTTGATCCGTGCATCCATGGTGGTGGCCACGAAAGGGGTATGCGATCGGGTACGTTGGCGACGCATCAGATAGTTGGGCTTGGCGAAGCTGCTCGAATTTGTGGGGAAGAAATGACCGTGGAATCGGAGCGTATCGGAATGCTCCGGGAACGACTGTGGTCGCACTTGAGACAGGTGCCGGGTACGTCCCTTAACGGAGATGCACTGAAGCGTATCCCGGGAATCCTCAACGTCGGATTTGATCACGTCGACGGCGAAACTCTATTGATGGCGCTAGATGACATTGCCGTGTCGTCCGGCTCAGCATGTACTTCTGCAACCGTTGAACCTTCGTACGTCTTAAGAGCGATCGGGGTGGACGAACAGTTGGCGGCGAGCTCCTTGCGATTTACGGTAGGTCGCTTTACCACCGAGGATGACGTGGATTATGCCGCCAGACGAATTAGCGAAATCGTTCAGGTATTGCAAGCCGACCGCGTATAATGCTGCTGTAAAAATTTCGACTGAACGCGACTTTTTGGTCTTGATGTGCGACAGCATTTGGTCCAGCGAGTAATCGTTTCGTCGACCGTAGTGGAGTTTTGATGGCTATTGAACAAACACTATCGATCGTTAAACCCGATGCGGTAGCCAAGAACATAATTGGAGAGATATTTTCGCGGTTTGAAAAAAGCGGACTGCGCATCGTGGCGGCGAAAATGATTCGGCTGACGACCGAAACTGCGGGAGGATTCTATTCAGAACACGAGGGTAAACCGTTTTATGATGCCTTGGTGGGGTACATGTGTTCTGGCCCTGTTTGTGTGCAAGTTCTGGAAGGTGAAAACGCCATTCAACTGAATCGCTCGCTGATGGGTGCTACGGATCCTAAACGAGCAGATCCGGGAACC
This sequence comes from Pseudomonadales bacterium, assembly GCA_022448765.1. Classification (GTDB taxonomy): domain Bacteria; phylum Pseudomonadota; class Gammaproteobacteria; order Pseudomonadales; family Azotimanducaceae; genus UBA11889. Next base: position 1,992 of record JAKUTI010000198.1, on the reverse strand, counting down.
ATTAGGGCTGATTTTGCGGCGTCTGTTGATGCGAATGCTGTTCACGGATCGGATTCGACTGAATCCGCCTCCAGGGAGATCGCCTATTTCTTTACCCCAAGCGAAATCTTCGACCGCAACCAATAATTGCATGCCAATGGTTGAGCCTAGCGAACCGATCAATCTGATCGGTCTAGACCGGACGTCGCTTGAACGGTTCTTTATGGAGCTTGGTGAAAGTACTTATCGAGCGACTCAACTCATGAAGTGGATCTACCATAAAGGGGTAGGGGACTTCCAAGCGATGACGGATTTTTCTAGGGATTTAAGGACGCGCTTGGATACGGTCGCGACGTTGGATATGCCAGTAGAACTATCTCGGGATCGATCTTCCGACGGGACGGTCCGATGGGTAATCGAGACCCGTAACCGTAACGCGATCGAGACGGTTTGGATTCCGGACGGCGCACGCAATACGTTGTGTATTTCTTCGCAAGTCGGGTGTGTTCTCGATTGCAGTTTTTGTTCGACTGGTAAACAGGGATTCAACGGGAATCTGAGCAGTTCAGAAATTATTGGACAAGTCCTATATGCCGACCGGATGCTGAAGGAGTTTTGGGATCCACGAGGCGTCACCAACGTCGTCTTTATGGGTATGGGCGAACCGTTGCTGAATTTTGACGCAGTGATGGGCGCGGTGGACGTATTAAAAGACGACTTTGGATTTGGTTTATCAAAGCGTCGAATCACGATCAGCACTGCTGGCGTCGTTCCAGGAATCAAGAAAATGTGCGGGCGAACGGATGTTGCGTTGGCGATTTCTTTGCACGCCCCTACGGATTCAGTACGTTCGGATCTGGTTCCGATCAATCGCAAGTATCCCATCGCGGACCTTATCGAGGCGAGCAGCAACTACCTGTCCACGTTAGGCGAGCGCAGATCGGTGACGGTTGAATACACCCTGATGGAGGGCGTCAACGATTCGCTCGACGACGCGCGCGATCTCGCTCAGTTATTGCGAGGACTTAAGTGCAAGATAAACCTTATCCCGTTCAATCCTTTCCCGTCCTCGGGTTATTTGCGACCGAGTAGAGGTACAACCGAGGCATTCCAGAACACGCTCATTAATTTGGGTTATACGACGATGTTACGGAAGACGCGGGGCGACGACATTCATGCTGCGTGCGGCCAGTTGGTCGGTCAGGTGCAGGATCGTACTCGCCGTGTCGAGCGCTACGCTTCGCGTGCAAAAACGATTGAAGCCACCTTGGATCAAATGAGCTAGATGGCACCGACTATTTTGTTTGTTAATGTGTTGCAAGTTGGGCTGGGGTACGAGGGAGCGTGGGCGGCTTTCTCCGCACCTACGCTTAGCAACCCTCTATACGCGGAGCCGGTGCAATGAGCGAAAAGACTTCCGTGGTGCGTGGATTTAGGGACGTATACCCGGGCGATTCGGAGCGTTTCGATCTGGTCGAGAGATCGATGATCGAGGTGATTGGCAAGTACGGCTACCAGGAGATTCGTCTACCCATCGTTGAATCGCTCCACTTGTTTAGTCGAGGGTTAGGCGAGGCCACGGACGCCGTGGAGAAAGAAATGTACACCCTTAGCGATCGCGATCACGAGGTCCTTGCGTTACGACCGGAAGGTACCGCATCGTGCGTGCGTGCGGTGATTGATCGCAACCTGACTCGAGAAGGTAATCCGCGGCTTTGGTACCGGGGCCCGATGTTTAGATATGAGCGACCTCAAAAGGGCCGGTATCGCCAGTTCTATCAAATAGGAGCGGAAGCATTTGGACTTAGGGGACCGGATGTGGATGCGGAATTGATTATGATGGGCCACGATATGTGGGAACGTCTTGGCGTGGATTCGGTGGTCGAACTTGAGATAAATACAATCGGTTCGGGCGATTCACGTCGGGCCTATTCCCAAGCGTTGGTGGAGTATTTGAATCCGCGGAAGAAAGAGCTGGACGCTGATAGCAGGAGACGACTCACGACGAATCCC
>JAKUTI010000197.1 GCA_022448765.1 Pseudomonadales bacterium | reverse complement strand
TAAATCGAACCGCGCCGGCTTCGACAGCTGCATCGGCCGCGCTATAACCTGCCTCCGTACGCTTATTGACGTGATCGACCATGAGGATCGCGTCATTGACGACCACACCTGCAAGCGCGATGAGTCCCAGGGACGATAACGACGTGATCGTAATGCCAACGATCATGTGCCCTAACACCGCACCGATCATGCCGAACGGGATGATGAACATGATGATTAAAGGCTGAACGTACGATTTGAGCGGAATCGCAATGAGCGCGTACAGCAAAAGCACCGCCAAGAGCATTGAACGGAGGAACTGGCCTTGCGATTCGGCCGTCCGTTCTGAAGCTCCGGTGACGTCGTATTTGACGTCGGGATAACGGGCCAGTAACTCGGGCATAAATTGGGTTGCTGTGTTGCCGATGACCTGTCCGAGTTCGACGATGTCTGGGTTTAAATTGGCGGTCACCGAGACGGTCCGTCTACCGTCTAAGCGTTGCACGCTACTGTAGCCGGGAGCGAGTTGGTAATCGGCCACGGCGTTGAAGGGCACTTCACGACCGTCAGGAAGACGGATCCACATGTTCTCAAGGTTGCCGACCGATTTTCGGTCGACTTCGGGGTAACGCACCATGACGCGTACTTCTGACTCTCCGCGCTGGATACGTTGGGCCTCGGCACCGTAGAAAGCCTGGCGTACTTGACCAGCGAGATCGGTAAGCGTGATACCCAACGCCTCAGCTTCCGGACGAATCCGTAGCTTTAACTCTTCTGGCCCGGCGTTATTGGAGCTCTCGACTTCGTAGACACCGTTAAATGTCTGCAAATAAGACACTAATTCGTCAGCTGCTTGTTCGAGGCTTCGGTAGTTGTAGCCTTGAAGCTTCAACGCGATCGGTGGACCCCCACCGCTAGATTGTCCTGACGAAAACGACAATTTTTTCGTTCCGGCGATATCGCCAAGCTTTTCCCGCCAGCGGTTTTCGAGTTCTTTTCCGGAGACGGGACGTTCGTCTTCGGGTTTGAGCTCCACGTTAAATTGTGCACTTTTGCCGCCCTGAACGAAGGCAAACGAGTGTTCGATAATTCGCGTTTGAATTCCGTATTCCGCTTGGATTTCACGTTCAACTTCGGAGAGCGAGCCTTCCATTTCGTCGACGATACCGACGATCAGCTGTTCGGGAGCGCCGTCTTGCAACTCCACGTGCGCCATCAAGTAGTCCATTTGCATGTCTGGAAACCAATTCATCCGTACGTAGCCACCGCCCATTAGACCGATAGTCAATATCACCAAGCTCACGAAGAAGGCTACAGTTGGCCACCGATTCCTGATGGTGAAGGCGAGAAACGGTCGATAACGATGTTCAATGAAAGATTTCAGCCGTGCGTCGACCCATTCCGAAATACCTTTCTTAGACGAGCTGTGCGCAGACTTCATGGCTGCAAGGTGGGACGGCAAAATAAGTTTGCTTTCGATCAGAGAAAACGTGAGGGCAAAGACCACGACCCATGCGATATTCCTCGAAAACCCCGAGGTGTGACCCGTCTGGATCAGCATCGCGCCGAATACGGCGATCGTTGTTAACACGCCGAAGGTGGCGGGTATGGCGACGCGTTGAGCGCCCGTGACGATGCTGTGCACCGAATACCCCTTACGCTCAGTTTCGGTGTACGCGCTCTCGGCAATGATGATCGCGTCGTCGACCACGATACCGACCACCATAATAAAGGCGAACAGGCTCATTATGTTGATGGACACATTAACGGCCTCGAGCAACATGAAGCCACCAAGTACAGCGACAATGAGGCCGACGATCACCCAGATCGCAATTTTAAGGTGCAAAAAGATGCCTAGAAGAATGAAAACAAGGCAGGCACCGATCAACATATTGATCGCCATACCTTCTTGGCGGTCCTTGAGCATCACCGATTGATCGCCCCAAACACTCAATTGGATCCCCTCGGGCAGCGTTTGGTTGCGCTCATCGACATAGGCGTTCACCGCCTCTGAGATTTCAATCGGATTCTCATTATCGCTAGCGGTAATCATCACACCAACGGAACGTTCTCCGTCAAAGAATGCGTAACTCTCGGTTTCGGCAAAACCATCGCGTATGGTGGCGACGTCGCCCAGACGAATGCGGGTCCCATCGGGCTGGGTCAGCAACAAGATGTTCTCGAACTCCCGACCCGTATAGGCTTGTCCCTTGGCTCGCAAACGAATATCGCCGGAATCCGATCGGATCGTGCCGCCGGGGATGTCGACGGACCAGAGTCGGATCACTTGCGCGACTTGGTTTAGCGTCAGACCGTACTGGCGAAGTGAATCCTCAGAAATTTCGATGGAGAGTTCAAAGGGGCGGGTGCCGCTTACCGATGCATAGGAGACGCCGCTTAAGGCCGTAATCTCGTCGCGAATGCGTTCGGCAAACTCCTTCATCGTAGCCTCACTCCTGAGGCCCGTCAGCTGGACGTTCAACACACCGCCCCATCGACTCCCTTGTTGCTTGGAGATGATGGGCCGCTCGCTTTCACCAGGAAACGTGGAAATGCTGTCGACGGCCAACTTAATTTCGTCGAGAATCGTTTCGAGTTCGTAGCCGTCCTCGATTTCTGCGACCACCTCGCCCATGCCTTCGAAGGCATGGGAGGAGATTTCTGAAATGCCTTCGATACTTTTGATCGCTTCTTCGACCCGAATGACGACGCCTTCTTCAACTTCTAGTGGTGCTGCACCGAGGTAAGGTACCCGCACAACGACTTGATCGATTTGAATTTCAGGAAACATTTCCCGCTTCGTCGTGAACAATCCCCAGCATCCAGCGCCGATGATAAAAATCATCAGCAAGTTGGCGGCCACAGGATTGGTTGCGAACCAGCCGATTAGACCGGAAACAGGAGGCGTGGTTTCACTCATCGGACATTGCCGAACGTTGGTAATAAGGAATTCACCCGCACCGGCATACCCGGAAGCGGCTGGTCGACGGGTGTAATGGTGTATCGCTCCCCGTCCGTTAATCCGGCATCAATATAGGCGTATTCCTCGTCCGTGCTGACGATTTCTACGTCGCGAGGATAGATTTTCTGTTGCTCATCGATTACCCAAAGCGTTTCACCACGCTGGAGCGCATGGCGCGGAATAGTAAAAAGAGCACCGCCGAATCGACCTTGAATGCTAGCGGTGACAAAAGTCCCTATACGTAGGGGTTCACCGATCCGGCCATTCTGGTTATAGGGGTCCTCGACTTGGGCGACCGCATATAACACTCGACTAGCGCTGTCGAAAACGCCCTCTGAACGCACTACGAGGCCTTCCCAAGTGTGTCGGGCGGCTCCGGCTTCCGAGGTCAGTGTCACTGGGAGCGGCGAACTCGAGTCGCCTGCTGATGGGAGATCGATGAGACTAAGTTCGCGCTGCGTAATGGGTAATCGTATCTCGGCGTAGTCGGTCGCGAATATCAGAGCGAGCTGGCTGCCGGTGTTGACGTACTGGCCTACATCGGCCCGTTTTTCTTGGACCATGCCATCGTAGGGAGCTCGAATACTGGTTCGGTTGAGGTCTTCTTGAGCTTTCTCCAGCGCGGCTTCGGCCGACGTCAATTCGGCTATGGCCTCAGCGAGCTGCGGTTTACGTAACGCCAGGTCCGATATCGGTCCCGTCGAGGCGTTCAAATCTTGGAGTGTCTTCCAGTCATCCAACGCGAAATTGGCCAGTGCGTTTTCTTTAGCGACTTGTGTCTGGACCCGGGCGACATTGGCTTGTGCGCTTTTGAGTGCGGATTGGTAATTTCGCGGATCGATCTTAAGCAGTAATTCACCTTTGCGAAAAAAACCGCCCGATACATAGTTCGATGCAACCTCGACGATTTGGCCTGAGACTTCCGATACGAGAATCGATTCGGTACGTGGTGTGACGGCGCCCTGTGTATTGACGCGAAAGATAACGGGTTCGCGACGGGCTTCGATGGCGTCGACTAAAAGCACGGGAATCTCTCGCTCCATTTGAGTTGGTGCGGCGCGTGTTTGAACCATAACGAATGCCCCGCCAAAGGCAAAAGCGATGATCACAGTAGATATGACCCATGTCTTCATATGCGACTTTGCATCCGATGAACTAAACGTCTAACGATCGAGTCGTCGACACTGCGCGAATGCGACACGTGAATTCTTCCTTAACAAGCAAAATAATGTAACGTATACGTTACATATACTAAACTGCGAAGGTAACGTCAAGGTTACATCCAAATGTGGTCTTCCTTGCCCAGATATCACCATGGCTTGCGAAGGAACGTACACAAAGGACCCGAAGCGGGTTAGCCCAAGTCCACCGAGATAGAGCGTCGCTCGCGAGTAAGATGGAGGCCATGAACGAAGCGCCGGCCACCGATATGTAAGTTTTGATGACGGAATTCGCTACCATGGCTGTGACGACGGCGAACTATTCCAACGATTTCGATGAAAGACCGCGAGGATTCAGTGTTCCAAGAAGCCATGGACGGCGTGGCACCGCTCAAAGAGGGTGTGGGTAACACAACCCCCAGGCCCCGTGCATCACCCACTGCTGGGCAGTTACAGCGTCGTCGAGATGCTGAGACCGAGCGTAACGAGAAAGACGATCGCAACCCACTAACGCTCGGCGAAATTACTCGAGTAGAACCTTTTGATGTGGTTGCGTGGAAAAAAGACGGTGTTCAACCGCGCGTTTTTCAGCGCTTAGCCCAAGGAAAATATCCTGTAGAGGCGACACTCGATTTACACCAGCGGACCTTGAAAGAAGCTCGTGAAGACGTGTTTCGTTTCGTCGAGTCGAGTAGCCTTAGAGCCTTTCGCTCGGTTGTGATTGCCCATGGCCGAGGCGATAGAAGTGCTGATCCGGCGAAGCTCAAAAGTTACGTTGCGCACTGGTTGGTGCAATTAACGGACGTAATAGGATTTCATAGCGCGCCTCGTCATCTCGGAGGCACCGGTGCAACGTTCGTTTTGATACGAAAGTCTCCGCAGCAGAAAGAAGCGAATCGGGAACGCCACGGGCTGAAATCCGACCCGACTCAACCGCCCGACTAGCAGTGTTCCTGGTCAGCGACCTTGCTCTATCGCCCGGTTCTCGTTCAACGAAGCTTCTAGGCTGGCGGCCACCGATC
>JAKUTI010000196.1 GCA_022448765.1 Pseudomonadales bacterium | reverse complement strand
GATGTCCATCTGGTTAACACGGGGAGCATGGCGACAGGTGTTTTCAGTGACGGTCATACCGTGACCGGCCCGATTACTTTTGTTGGTCGGCAAGCTGACCCGACGACGCGTACCTACCGAGTTGAAGTCCAGGTGGACAATAAAGATCGTGCCGTCCGTTCCGGCATAACTACAGAAGTCGTCATTCCAGTGGCTACGGTTCTCGCCCATAAGGTCAACCCGTCGTTGTTTGCCCTCGACGAAACGGGTGCGATAGGGGTGCGCACGCTGTCGAACCAGGATGTCGTCGACTTTTATCGGGTTGACGTATTTGACGACGATGAAAATGGCGTTTGGGTGACGGGCCTGCCAGATACCACGCGTCTCATTACTGTCGGACAAGAGCTGGTTACGCGGGGAGACCGTGCGGACCCGGTAATGGAAGAGTCGGGGCTCGCTCCCCCGGACGTATCCCGAGAAATGCGATCAACGACGGGACCGTTTGATCGCACTGAACTTGGGCCGAGAACAATTGGTGCAGCTGGTCACGAGAACCTCGACGACGTATGACCAGTAGGTTCATCCAGGCCGCGATTAATCGCTCTCGAACGACTCTTCTGGTGATGATCGTCATCATTGTCGCCGGGATATCGGCGCGCTTGTCGATCCCCGTGGAATCGCAACCGCGCGTTGAGGTGCCCATGTTTATTGTCAACGTATACCACGAAGGCATTTCCCCGGAGGACGCTGAACGTCTGTTAGTGATGCCTTTGGAGACTGAGCTTCGAGCAGTTGAAGGTATAGACGAGGTTATTGGGTTTGCTTCGGAAGGAAGTGCGTCGGTGCTGGTTGAGTTCATGGCCGATTATGATCTCGATGAAGCGCTTCTCGATGTGAGAGAGGCTGTGGATCGTGCTAAGCCTGAATTTCCGTCGACGGCGGAAGAGCCCTATGTCCGCGAAATCGTTGCCGATGAGATGCCGGTTATTCAAGTTAATTTAGTCGGTGGCGAGGTGGCTGAACGGATCGTCTATAACTTCGCTCGCGAAATACGCGACGAGATCGAGGCGATTCCTGACGTGCTTGAGGGACGTCTACAAGGCGACAGAGAAGAGCTCCTCGAAATCGTCATCGACCCGACTCGGCTCGATGTCTACCAAATCTCCAACGAAGAGTTGATCAGTACGATCTTGCGTAACAACCGATTGGTGCCGGCCGGTTCGCTGGATACCGGTGAAGGTCGTATGGCGATCAAAGTTCCGAGTGTTATTGAGTCCGCAGCGGATGTTTTTGATATACCGGTGCGATCAACGCGCGACTCTGTTGTCACGTTGGCCGACGTGGCGTCAGTGCGTCGGACCTTTAAAGACCGTGTACGTTACGCGCATGTCGACGGAAATCCGACAATGACGATCGACGTGATGAAACGAACGAACGCGTCAATTATCGACACGGTTCAGCAAGTTAGAGAAGTGACCGAAACTTATCGCTCGCGGTTGCCCGCCAATGTGCGGATGGTTTACACCAACGACCAGGCTCCGCAGGCGCAGACGCAAGTCGTCGAGCTCCAAGGCAATATCGTGACGGCGTTGTTTCTCGTCATGATTGTGGTGGTAGCGGCAATGGGATTTAGGAGTGGCGTTATCGTTGGCGCCAGCATTCCGGTCTCGTTTCTTTTTGCCCTCATCTTCATTCATCAGCTTGGCTACTCGTTCAATTTCATGGTCATGTTTGGCATGTTGCTAGGACTCGGGATGCTCATTGATGGGGCGATCGTTGTTACTGAATACGCCGATCGAAAACTAGTAGAAGGTTTCGACCGGCGGGACGCGTACACGCAGGCTGTTGAGCGCATGTTTTGGCCGGTGACAGCTTCCGTAGCCACAACATTAGCGGCATTTGTACCGTTGATCTTTTGGCCCGGCGTTGCTGGAAAGTTTATGCGCTATCTACCGATTACCGTATTCGCGGTATTGGCGGGTTCTCTTCTCTACGCCCTCGTTTTTGGTCCAACCATTGGATCGTTGATTGGTCGAGCGAGTCAGAAAAGTGTGCGCGCGATTGACAATCTGAAAGAGCTCGAATCCGGAGATCCAACACGGATATCCGGTGTCACAGGTGCCTACGCGAGGTTGCTTGCGCTTGCCAGTCGATACGCCTTGGTCACCACGGCGCTTACGATTTTCGCATTGATTACTTCGTTCGCACTGTTCTACATCCGGGGGACAGGCATGACGTTCTTTACCGAAAACGACCCGATGTTTGCCCAAATTAGTGTCCGCGCACGAGGCAACCTTGCGGCCGACGAGATCTATCAGATCGTTCGCGAAGTTGAACAAGCCGTCCTCGATGTCCCGGGGATACGGGAAGTCAATATGCAGACCGGCACTTCCGGCGGTAGTAATAATCCATGGATGGGAGGAGATCGAGCGCAGGATAGCGTCGGCTCTTTATTCTTGCAGTTTCACGAGCAAAAGGATCGAGACCTGAGAGGATCCGAAATCATGGACCTCATGCGTCAACGGACTTCTCAAATTCCTGGGATTGTCGTCGAAGTGCAAGAAATGGAGATGGGTCCTCCGGTGGGTAAGGACGTTCAGATACAGTTCTCGTCGAATCATCGCGAGGTTCTTGAACCCGTGGTTGCACGTGTTCGCGAGTATCTTGATGCCGAAGTGAATGGGCTGCGGGACGTTTCTGATACTCGCGCACTTCCTGGTATCGAGTGGACTCTGATGGTTGATAAGGCTCAAGCTGCGCTTTACGGAGCGGATGTGACGCTGGTGGGTATTGCTGTGCAACTTGTCACAAACGGACTAAAAGTTGGTGAATATCGACCCGATGGTGCAGACGAAGCGGTGGATATACGGGTGCGTTATCCGGACGGTGAACGCGGATTCCGAGCGCTTGATGAACTCACGCTCACGACCTCGAGAGGCCGTGTTCCAATTTCGAATTTCGTCACGCGATCCGCGGTTCCCAACGTCGACACCGTTCAACGTATCGACGGTAAGATTGTCGAATACATCCGTGCCAACGTATTACCCGGAGTACTGGCGGACAACAAGGTTGACGAAATCCAAGCATGGCTCGATACCCAGGTATTTGATTCGAGAGTCAACATTGAGTTTCGCGGAGCGAACGAAGAACAGAATCAATCCATGGAATTTATTGTCAACGCGATGATCATGTCGGTTTTGTTGATGTTTGTGTTGCTCGTCACGCAGTTCAACAGCTTCTATCAGGCGTCTCTCATCTTGTTTGCCGTGGTGATGTCGACGGCGGGTGTCCTTCTCGGACTCGCTATCACAGGGATGCCGTTTAGTGCGATCTTGACGGGAGTAGGAATCGTTGCCCTTGCGGGTATTGTTGTTAATAACAACATCGTTTTAATCGATACCTACAATCGGATTCGGCGTGAAGACCCAGATCTCGATTACATTTCACTCATTGTCCGAACGGGTGTGCACCGTTTGCGACCCGTGTGCTTGACCGCGGTCACCACGGTCCTTGGTCTGTTACCTTTGGCGAGTAATTGGTCCATCGATTTTGTTAACCGAACGGCTTATTACGGGAGTTCGGTGTCTAGCTTTTGGGTTCCTTTGGCTCAGGCTATTGTGTTTGGTCTGACGTTTGCGACACTGCTTACCTTGGTTTCGACGCCAGCTATGTTGGCGATTCCCCATCAACTCCAAAGTGTGTCTTTCCGTGGTCGACCAAAGACAAGGACAAGAGGATTACAAGCCGCATCCAGGTAGTCGGACGCAGACAACTAGGCTGTTTAAAAACTAAAGACAAGACCGATGATGCCACTATGATGCGTTTTGGGTGCGCGTTGAAGTTGCTTACGGGCGGGATGATGGACGAGCCGCGGGCCGTTCTCGACCGTTCGATAGCCTGGTGCCGGAGGATCGTATTCCTGACCGGAATCATGCGGCCTTCGTTTCTCGAAATACCGAGAACTTCTTTTAGCCGACTGCAACGCTCGCGTTTGCGATGAGGACAACGGTGCCGTCTTCTTTTTCGATCCAAGCGAAGACAGCTTCGCGCGATGGATCGTTAATGACGGGTCCGCTGGAGACGCCTTGAATTGAAAGACGGTCGTTTGGCCAACATGGGTTGGTGAATTTTACGTCTAGCTTTCCTGTGGTGAACCAACGATCTCCATAGTTAATTTCCAGAAGATGGCCGATATAAGCCATCGTCATTCGACCGCCAACGACCACGTCATGAAACCCCAATTCGAGCGAGGCCTGCTTGTCCGTGTGGTAGCTCTTACTCCCGTGAAAGTACTGGCCACACATTTCCAACGTAATCGTTTTTTCAAAACCCTTGAGGCGTATCCCTTCGGGCACGACGAATTTTCTTGCGCCTTGCTTCTTGCTGGGATCACGAAACTCGACCTGGTCGACGGGTTCGTCCAAAAGGAACGATTGATGATGATTGGTCGTCAGGACGTTGTCGCCTGATGAGTCCTGCATTCTAATCGCCGTATTGACCAGCGTACGATTTCGTTTTTTGTAAATGTCCTCAATATGGGCCTTCGTTTGGTAATGGGCTCCTGCTTGCATCGGCTTGTGGAAGTTCCATTCCTGTCGCATCCAGAGATGGCCGCGTAACTGGCTGAACGCGGACTCCCCGAAGTAGTTGTCTGCATCTGTCGCTATCATGGTCGGTACGGGAATGTCGCCGGCGTCGAAATTGGCGCGTTCCAAGTCAAGGCCTTCGAAGTAGTCGTTGAGTAGTGCGTCAGTAACGGCAAACTCCTTGTTGGGCAATTGTTTCCCCACACTGGGCTCGGATCGGGTCGCTTCGCTCATGACGTTCTCCTGTGGCTCCAAGTCCTTAAGTTATCACGGTGGAATGGGCTTTGAGGTACATCCGGCAAACCGTGCCTTTGATCTCAGTGAGAATAACGGCCTTTGGGGTAGGCCGGTTGTCGGATAAAAAGCCTGACAAACTTCACCGTTCCATGGGCCGAATTTCCGGTGATGAGGTCCAACGATCCCAAGAAAGTTTATTCAGAGTCGCCGAGATCGCCTTGGTTACCCCGGCTTCCGCAAGGCGCTTTGCTGCTTCGATTGCTGTACCTACCGCATAACGATCGTTGCCTCGATAAGCCACATCTAGCGCGACATCGGCGAGTCGTTCCAACGCTTCATTGGTGATATTGGCCGCGATGGCTTCGGTAACGATGGTCAGGACACTCAGGGCTGTCGCTTGTTGAACTCGG
>JAKUTI010000195.1 GCA_022448765.1 Pseudomonadales bacterium | reverse complement strand
ACCAGATTTCGGTTTAATCGCCACACTGGACTGCAGAGGCGTCATCGTCACAGCGCCCGGGGACCAAGTCGACTTTGTCTCGCGTTTTTTCGCACCGCGCACGGGCGTTCCTGAAGACCCAGTTACAGGATCGACCCACACGCTGATGGTGCCCTATTGGGCCGGACAAACCGGCAAAACAGAGCTTGCCGCTGCACAGCTATCGCAACGCGGTGGACGTCTTTACTGCGAGTTGAGGGGCTCCCGCGTGTTCATTGGCGGCCACACGAAAAAATATCTACAGGGCGAGATCTCCGTCTAGTCCGCCGTCGTAGTACGTGCTAAATGAAATAATTAGACGAGTCTTGTTGAACGCACCTAGTTCTTCGCTGAATGTCATCCGGCCGGTGCGTCTTCGTTTTATTTTCTATGCGACGAAACCCTCCGTCTCGAGACGACATCGGCAATTACTGCAACCGAAAAACGACCGTCGATGTTGGTCGCCACAAGTGTCGAAAATAGCCATGTCAGACGACCTATCGCCAGCGCTCAAAAAACGTCACGTCTTCGGCAGGTCTTCTTGTTACGGGCCCAAAATTTCCCTCCGGGTAACCAATGGGAATGGTCACCACGACGCCATAATCTAGCGGGATTTGAAAATACGCACGCAGCTCGTCCTCAAATACTTGATGCATGGTGGTTAAGGCTGCTCCAAGCCCCAACGCTCGGCATGCTAATAGGATGTTTTGTACACAGGGATAAACCGCCCCGTAGTTTGGCGGGCCCTCGCCGATGCGCTCGTGCTCCGGCACTTTGAACGGCCAGTCGCACTTTCCACAAACGAACAAGAGATAGGGCACTTCGTGCATATGATCGATCTGATAATAAAGGGCCTTCAATTGACGACCGGGGTTTTTCTTACGAAGCGACGCACCGCGCGTCAGCCCAGAACGTTTCTCAATGGCTTGTTTGTATCGATCCGCAAACCATTTTTTGCTCGTCGGATCTGACACCAACACGAACCGCCAAGGCTGGGTATTTTGCCCAGAGGGAGCTTGTACCCCGGCATTCAGGACTTTCCATATCAACTCCATCGGCACGGGATCAGGTTTCAACCTGCGCATGGCACGAACGTTGCCAACTAAATCAAAAAACCTCGGGTTTGCGCTTTCAGCCATCGATTGACCTCCGTTATTCACACGACGATTACCTGACCGGTCGGGTACAGCCAAGCTTAGGCTTGGACCCATTTCCATCTTGCGGGCCACACTATCCATTCGGACCCGATAGCCGCTTAACGCAACAAAAAGTTGTGGAAACGGTTCGTGCCGGAAAACAACGATCGGTTCGGGGCCCACGGGTATACCTCTTCCCCGCCGACACCCGCGATACCCCTTCGGGCATTACCAACCCTACCCTCCACGAAACCTACTGCAGGCGCACGTCGCGGTCAAAACGAACTTCGTGCATGCTGGAACCAACCCGTCAGGAACTCAACGCGAGGCATCTGCCATGATCGAAAGCACTGAAGAACTTGGCGACACTTTCGAAACGGGTAAAATGCTTAAAACGAACCCTAATGGGCCTAATACATGAACGTTACACCCACAGATGCCACGCTAGGTGCAGTCGTAACAGAGGTGGACCTGGCAGACCTCACCGACGATCTTTGGGAGGTGATCCACGCGGACTTTCTGGAGTACGGCCTTCTCATTTTCCCTGACCAACACTTGACCGAAGATGCACAAGGAAATTTTGCTTTGCGTTTCGGCAAGACAGAAAAGTTGCATCCGCAACAACCGGGTCCTTCAGTACAACTATCGAACCAAAAACCCAATGGTGAAATGGTCCATCGAGAAGACGAAGGATTTCGTCTCTTGAAGGGTAACGAAGGCTGGCATACGGACAGCACCTACATGCCGCTCGCTGCGAAGGCGGGCATGTTAGCGGCACTGGTCGTGCCGCCAAAAGGCGGCGAAACCGAATTCGCCGACATGCGCGCCGCGTGGGATGAGCTCGACGACGAAATGCAGAATAAACTCGACGGTCTTTCCGCCTATCATTCGCTCTACTACTCGCAGTCAAGAGCGGGATACGTTCATACGACGGACCACAGGTACGGGTTTCATGACAAAGGCGCACCACTTCGACCCGTCATCAAGATCCACCCCGAAACCGGTCGTAAATCCATCTACACCGGCCGGCACGCGTACGGCATTCCAGAAATGAACTCGGAAGCGTCGGAAAAACTACTATCCGATCTGTTGGAAAATGGCTGCCAACCGCCAAGAACTTATAAACACAGCTGGTGTGTCGGTGACATCGTCGTTTGGGACAACCGTTGCGTCATGCATCGGGCACGCCCGTACGACACAAATCATGCCCGCGTACTGAGAGCATCACGAATTTCTGGCGAACCGGAATCCGAACTCGCACCGACTTTCGCGGATCACCGAGCGGCCGACTTTCGCCCTTCGTCGACTAACGAATCGTCACTCGCTAATTAGGACTTCATCATGTCCGTTCCCCCGGAATTCACTCAAGACGCGATCGAAGCCGCCTCAGAAGATGCCTTTTTGCCGTTCAAAGAATTTCTCGAATGCCAAGAACCCTACAAGTCGATGTTCGCCAACAACCCTTGGCTGGTGGGGCCGGCAGAAGATGACGAACTTGTTTGGGGAGAAGGCAAGTTCTACGACACAACGGTTCCCAGAAAACATCCTTATTGGAAGCACTACGATTTACCAACACCGACCAAAGACCTAAACCAATTACGGCACGACTTTTTCGACTGGGGCTTTTGCCTGATCGAGGACGCCATCGGGGAGGAATCCCGGATCGCGCTTCGAGCGCGCCTCGAAGAACAAGCGGAAGCCGAACGCATCGCCGAGATCGCCCACTTCACTCCGTTCTTCCAAATCGTCTGGTATCTGATCAACAAAGGTGAATGTTTCCGCCGCTGCATCGAACACGACCCGGAATGGATCCAAGGAGCTCGTGTCATCGAACAACTGCTGAACGAGTTCTTGGGCAAGCGCTGGTATAGCTACAGCATGGCCGGAAATATCTCCTACCCAGGCTGTAAACCGCAGTCGCTTCATCAAGATCAAGGAGCGATCCTTCCGCTGCAAACGCCACAATCACCGGTGCTGGTCAATACCATGTACATCCTCCAAGACGTCAACGAAACAAACGGCGGCACACTATTGATTCCAAGTTCCCACCGGATTCTCTCCGAGGCCGGAAGTGGTGGCGAGGTTGGCAAGCTACCCCCAGCGATCAATCTTGAAGCACCCGCGGGTACTGTGATGCTCTTTGATGGCAGGACACTGCATGGCACTGGTGCTAACCGATCAAAAGAATGGCGTTACGTGATGACTCAAGCTAATAACAAGACGTGGCTTCGTCAGCAAGAGAGTTGGATGCTCATGGTTAGCCCCGACATCATTGCCAATGCGAGCGATAAACTACTCCGTCGAATGGGACTGAGCAAAAACGCGTTGAAGGTTCGGCAAGAGCTCGAGACCGGCGCATTTAACCCCGTTGGCGAGTTGACAAGAGAACTTGCAGAAAAGCTCGAACCGAATACCTACAGCGTCAGCCAACCAATTTAGGTCATCGGCTATGACCGCCACGTGCATAAACACCTAACCAACAGGACGCTAGTTCTCGTCCCTTACGTGGCCAACCCGACGGGAACCAGGAACGCCACTTGAAGGAAAAATCTTGACGGCCACAGTCTCGGGGCTGGAAGCCAATTCAGTTCCAACGTCCGACGCTACACCCCAAGTTCGTTCGGCGAGCGACGCACAACCACCGCATCCGTAGCCCAAACCCGTCGTCGCACGAATACCCGCAAGGGATTCACCTTGCGCGAGTCGCGATTCAATATCTTCCCGAGTAACTTGAAAGCAGTAACAGACGATCATCGTGTCATTATACTAGATGGCACCCCCTCCCGAGCCCGTGCGCCCGATCTCTCATCGGGGACCCCCAGATCTTCATGGCTCGCCTCTTCACCACAGTTGCTATAGTTGACATGCAAGTCGTGCTACGACCGAAGGCAACGCGGCGGTCTTTGGCTGCATCACCTGCAACCAGAATCGCCATATTTGCCAAGGGGTTACCAACGGGGTGAAGCGAATTGGACAGAGCCTTAAGATTTGGGGGAGTCTGATTCTCTTTTGCGCAAGCTGCACAACGACCCACCAGCACGACAAAGCCGAAGTTTTCTTCCCCAAAGAAACGGTATGCCATCCCTATCGCATCCCCTTGGAGTGCGTGGACGGACACTGTGCCCGCAACGCTCGACTTGAGGTCGATTGCGAACTGAGTCGTCGCGATTGAGTTAACTACCGGCGCGTTGTTTCCTTAAGGAAAGTCCACGCCATCTCGCTGGTGTTCAGATCTAGCGCCATACCCTCATACGGCAGATGACCGGTTTCGAACACACTGAGTAGCGCAACATCAGCGCCATTAGCACACCCAGACGCCCTCAGAAGTTCGTGGCGACCCTCTCGCCAAACCACCTCGCCCTCACGTGAACACCCATTACGAGTTCTCCAGTGCTCGAAATTCTTGATTGCACCGTTCCACTTACCTTCCTGGTATTCAACAACACTGTCGGCCGTACCGTGCACTTCCATAACCGGAATCGGTCTATAGGATGTCGGCACGTCGCTCAATAAGTACATCGACATGCAGGCGGCACCGGCAAACAGGTCGCTCGCTTCTGCGGCCAACCGTTGTGCCATGGCGCAGCCATTGGAAAGACCCGTCACGTAAACTCGTTTCTGATCGATCGGGTATTGGAGAATCAGTTGTGCAACCATGTCCCGCATAAACCCCACGTCGTCAATTTCTTCGAAAATTGCAGCACCACAGCACCCCTGACCAGGGACTTCGGGAGCCTCCCTCGCCGATAACCATTGAACGCCACCTGCATTCCAGCTCCTTTGAATACCTTGTGGCCATGCGACGACGAACCCCTCCCGCGTAGCAATTTCCTCAAACCCCGAGAGGCCACGTTGCCCCGTCTTGCTGCTGCTGTAGCCATGGAGATCAAGCAGCAATGGCACCGCCGTTTCCAAATCGGAAGGGACGAGAATGTCCCAACATCGAAAGTATTCACCCTGGGGTACATCGAGACATTCATCTCCATGGGGCACGGTATGATCCAGCGGCCGGAACCACCATGCCCCCAACACCACTAACCCGATGGCTAGCACGCCGACAATTCCAAGCAACCACAGTAAAACTTTCT
>JAKUTI010000194.1 GCA_022448765.1 Pseudomonadales bacterium | reverse complement strand
TTGCCCCATCTACGGGACGCAAACGACGGGCACTAGAAACAGCCTGACGACGAAACTACCCAATCGGTCCTGATGAGAGTACGTTCACCCAGATTCACTTTGAAGAGGTTAAACTTCGGGAATGAAGGAGGAACGGACAGTCCGTACGCGCGCGTGTAATCCCTTCTCGATTGTCGCAGTGATCGCGCTAACAATATGCTTCGGGTGTACCTCCCAATCGACACCCAGCCGACCCTCGACGCCGCAACAACCATCGCAGAGCGGTTCACCCAGTCCGTCGACTCAGTCGCCGCCTACATCCAGCCCATCCATACCATCAAACCCTTCGATGCCATCTTCTTCACAAAGATCGCAACCGTCAGCACCGTCGATGCCATCACCACCAAATCAATCTCTACCATCGACACCTACACCGTCTTCACAATCGACACAGTCAACCGCCTCGATGCCAGAATCAACAACCACTGAAGAAGGCACCGCATCAAGCGATCAATCCACAACCTCTGGTGAAACCTCGTCACCCTCGTCAACCGAGCCTGGAGCAACAGAATCAGGAGAAGGAGACGACGGCTGGGAAACCGCGACCGAACTACCCGGCGAAGAAGTCGCCGAATCCGAGACAGCTGGGGAAGGCACTGAGCAACCGGGAACGCACGAACCGGAGGGAGATCAGTCGACCGTCGGCCAATCGGGCGAGACTGCGGGAACGGAAAATCCGTCGGGAGACCCTTCCGGAGACGATGATGGCACGGATCCTCAACGATCCGGAGACGCCGAGCTCGAACGCGCTTTGGACGTTTTTGATGGCGAGATCCTTGAAGGTCGAAAGATCGTGCTAGCAAGATCCAATGATCGCGCCGGTCAAAATCACAGGGCCATCCCCTCGGGTGTGGGCAAAACGGCGCAAGGCAGTGGTACGAATTCCGGCGGAGGAGCCCTACCCGATATCCCGCCAGGGAAAACGGACACGCGTTCCGTATCGATCCCCCCACCCGTAGCCGCCGTCATACCGAAAGACATACCTGATGCCAAGGACGACGACGTCGTCGCGCGACAACTACGTGAAGCCGCAATGGCTGAATCCGATCCCGAACTCCGGCAAGCGCTATGGGACGACTACAGGCGCTATAAATCAGGCTCTTGATGTCGATAGTAACCTTTCTTGACCTCCGCCCGAGCCGAATTCTGATACTTGTCGGATTATTTCAGTTAAGCGGTTGTGTGACGCAAACCGTCCGTTCGGTCGATATGGCACCACCTCAAACCCTCGCCGTACCACCGTCAGAAGAACTACTTCTCGACGTTGGTATCAGCGTATTTGACCCAAACGTACCCGAGTCGTTCGATGATCAGAACGAGCTCAACATACAGCCTGAAATTCGGCGCGCGGAGTCCAATTACATGGCCTACGTCGCCAAAAATCTGCTCCAATCTACAGGCAACTGGGGTGCCGTGCGTGTTGTTCCAAGACGATCGTACGCGGTCGACGTCACGGTATCCGCAACCATTTTGCATTCCGATGGCGAACGCTTGAACCTACACGCCGTCGCGTCCGACGCCCGCGGGCAAATCTGGTTCGACAAAGTCTACGAGACCTTAGCAAGCAAATACGCGTACGACCTGTCTATGCCCCGCGACATAGATCCATACCAAGCAACGTACAATCAAATCGCAAACGACTTGCTTCGATTTAGAATCGCGTTGACCGAGGACGATATCCGAGCCATACGGACAATGGCTGAGATGCGTTTCGCAATAGACTTTGCGAGCGACGCGTTTGAAGATTACGTAACCGAAGAAGAGCCAGGGCGCTATGAAATACGCCGTTTGCCGGCCCCCGACGACCCAATGTTGTCTCGCGTACGAATGATCAGGGAACGAGAGTATCTTTTCATTGATACGCTCGATGAATATTTTTCGAGCTTCGC
Organism: Pseudomonadales bacterium; assembly: GCA_022448765.1. Taxonomy (GTDB): domain Bacteria; phylum Pseudomonadota; class Gammaproteobacteria; order Pseudomonadales; family Azotimanducaceae; genus UBA11889. The sequence goes on along the minus strand of JAKUTI010000194.1, from coordinate 3,317 downwards.
CAACGAAATGTTTACGCCTTATCAGAATTGGCGCCGGGCCACCTATAGCGAGGCCATTGCATATAGGGAAGAGCGCAATAAGGCTCGTTCGAGATTACTGGCGGGTACCGCGGGCATTGTCGCCGGCGTGGCTGCACAAACGAGCGACAATAACGTCACCCAGTATGCCGGGACCATGAGCATTATTGGTGGTGCAATGATGATCAAATCCGGCATTGCTAAACGCGCCAACGCACAACTGCATACTGAAGTGTTACGCGAACTGGGAACGTCGGCGGAAGCTGAAATTATGCCCCACACGATAGAGTTGGAGAACGAAACGGTCGCCCTCCAAGGTACCGTCGAGGAGCAATACGAGGAGCTCCGGCGCATTTTACGAAAGATCTATCGGGAGGAAATGGGGGTCAGTGATCCACAAGCCAACGGAAAATCAGCTATCGATGCCGGCTAGGCATGGGAAAAGCGTGTTGATTTAGAGGATCGAATGGAACCGGAAAGGCCCATTAGAATAAAGCCGACGGCGCCTCCCCTATCCCGCGGCCAACCAACCAAGACTCGTCCCTCTGATGAACGGAGCCCTCGAGTTCGCTCGCTCTTGGTGATTCTAGTCGTGGTCGTGGCTGTAGCCTTCGTGTTTCTCGTCGTACCCGAGCTGGCTCCTGAACCTAACAAGGGCATTGGAGCTGGCGGAGAAGCAAAACCTGAAACCGTCGTCAGGGAAGTCGAAGCCCCTCTGGAGCTTGCGCCCTACGCCAATCTCGAACGTGAAAAGGCACGAGAGGAGGCCACGGCCGAACTCGGATCATTCGTTGAGCTACAAGCGGTACTTGAAGAAGAAATGAACATCGACGCATGGGGTGCTCGTGATTACGAGCAAATCAAAGAACTAGCGACCGTTGCCGACCGACACTTTGTTGAAAACGAATACCCGCGCGCGATGAAAGCGTATCGGACAGCCACGTCGGAACTCCAGGAACTTATCAACGAGGGCCGCGCACAATATGACAAGTCGATTGCGACCGGTCAGATCGCTCTCGACGGGCGGGATCAAGCTGCAGCTACGATCGCATTCCAACGCGCCCTAACGATCATTCCCGACGATCCCATTGCGTCCAGAGGACGCGCGAGAGCCGCCCTTCTGCCACGAGTTTCAGCACTATTACGGGAATTTGATCGATCGTTGCTGCGTAGTGACCTCATACACGCTCGCAGCACGTTGGATGAACTTCAGAGTCTTGATCCCAAAACAATCGGCCTCCCTGATAGCCTCATTAAACTTGACGAGCTCGAGACGAACGATCGCTATAGCGGATTCGTTTCCGATGGATTTGCTGCGTTGAGAAATAAACAATTCGAACACGCGACCTTGTCGTTCGATCAAGCTCTCGAACTAAAACCCAATGACCCTGTCGCCAGCGACGGGTTAAGCCAAACCAAGCAAAATCGCTTGTTAACGCGCTTGGATGAACTTAGATCCGCCGCTGAACTCGCATCTAACGAGGGTCGATGGACCGACGCGATAGCCGCCTACGATCAGGCCCTCCTACTCGATCGTTCGGTCCGGTATGCGCGAGACGGGCGTGAAGACCTTCGAACTCTCATTGCAATTATCGAATCCATGGATAAGTACATCGCCGATCCAAACGTTCTTTCCTCGGAAGATGCCTTCGCACAAGCTACCAAGTCCCTTGCCGCCGCGATCGAGCAGACTCAGCGGGGACCTACTTTTGATGCAAAAAGACGAGCGTTTCAAGCGTTGGTGGAGCGGGCGGGAAAGCCGCTGCCGTTGGTTCTCTTGTCAGATAATGTCACTGAAATCACCATCTATCGCGTCGGGACGCTCGGAACGTTTAATTACCACGAACTCTTTCTTCGTCCAGGTCGCTATACCCTGTTAGGGAGTAGTGACGGCTGTCGCGATGTGCGCATAACGATTGTCGTTGAGGCATCGATGGACCCCGTTTCCATACGTTGTCAGGAAAGGATCTAACGCGTGAGCGATGAAACGCCAGTAGGGCAAATACGTCCGACGTCCTTTACGCCGTCGGAATCGTCGGCAACATCTGCCCGATTTCGACCCAGCAAGAGACAACTGGTCGTTGCTTTAATACTACTGATTCTCGCCGGGGCGCTCTGGTTCAGTTTCACCGCAAAGTCTGTACGTTTCGTTTTCGAACCACCTTCGGCGGAGGTCTCTGTGCGCGGGGGATTCGAACTGGCCGCTTTCGGTTACCGTCTACTCCGCGAAGGCGTCTATGAGATCAGTGCCGAAGCTCGAGGTTATTTCCCCCTAGAGCGTACGATCTCAGTGAAATCAAAACGTAATCAGACCTTCGATTTCGAATTAATCAAGTTGCCCGGGCGTGTGGAATTTAGTTCGGACCCTGTTGGTGCAACGATTTTTCTTGACGATACGGCAATTGGAATCACACCGTTATCGGCAGAAATCCAGGCAGGTCAAAGCGCATTCCGATTCAGCCTCGACCGTTACCTAGATACCAATATAACGGCCACTATCGAGGGCCGTGAGATAGAACAAGCGATATCGGCCATTCTTCGTCCGGCTTGGGCCGAAGTAATGATCCCCACGACACCAACGAGTGCAAATATCCTGATCGATGGGGAGCTGTCAGATTTTATGACTCCCGGCCCCGCCGAAATCCTACAAGGCGAACATCGAGTTACCGTCACGCTACCGGGATACGAACCTTGGACCGACGTCGTCTACGTGGAGGCACAGCAACACCTGACCCTCGACCCAGTTCAACTGAATAAAGCCCTCGCAACCGTCGTCGTCAATTCGTCCCCAAAAGGAGCAAGCGTCACGCTAGATGATCAGTACGTTGGTGTCACTCCTGTAGAAACCTACATCACACCAGACGAGCCCCATGACCTGCGGGTTTCCCGTGTCGGATACGACGTTCATGAACAAACACTAGCGCTCACATCCGGTAGCGCGAAGACACTTTCAATTCAACTCCAACCCTTGACGGGTGAGGTACAAATTGTTACCCAACCGCGCGATGCGGAAGTCTGGGTCGATGGACAACGCAAGGGATCCTCCGATTTGACGCTCATGCTTACGGCGGTACCCCACGATATTGCACTGCATTTGGACGGCCATGCCCGTTATCGGACGACCATCACGCCCCAGCCAGGGTTTCCACAACGATTGCGTGTCCGACTCCTTACTCTTGAGGAGGCGCGCTTCGCAAAATTGAAACCCTTGCAGAAAACCAAATCTGGGCACGAAATGGTTCTAATGTCTCCCACGAGCATTACGATGGGTGCTTCTCGACGGGAGCCCGGACGCCGAG
>JAKUTI010000193.1 GCA_022448765.1 Pseudomonadales bacterium | reverse complement strand
CTTTACGAAGAGGCTATCCAGCGGCGCTGGGCGCCTGCGACCGATGTTCCTTGGCACACGGTCAAACCCGTTTCTCACGAATTGGAGGTCGCGATTTGCCAAGTCACCACCGAATTATCCCAGTACGCGAATGTCGAAATCGAAGTGATTTCGAGTTGGCAACACCAGATGGCGTACGGCTATCACGAAGTAAAGCAATATCTAGCGACAGCGGGGTTCGACGCGGCGCGCCATTACGAGGTGTTTCGTAAACGGGCTCTGATTAATGGTGGTGGGCTGGGTCTCGAAGGTCCGGGTCAGGTCAATCGGATGATTCTAGAAAGTCGGGGAGGTTGGACCGAAGCTGTCGTGTATTTGGTGTTGGTGCGGGGCTTATTTACTCAAACTGTCGTTCGGTACCTTGAGCAATATGCGTTGAATGAGGCGGAGCGTTTCATCTACCAGAATGTACTGCAGGATAAGGCTCGGCTGCTGACGTATGGCCTAGATCACCTTAAGTTCGCGATCGCGCACGGCGAGGATCGAAAACAGGTAATTGCGACGCTTTTGGCAATTGGTGACGGATTGTTTATCCGAGATTTTAATGACCCGGTGCTTCGTGAAGCGTTGGCGATTATTTTCGGCGGTAGCATTGAGGGCGCTCGTCAAACGGGTATGGATGTTTATCACGACATGATGCGGTCGTTTATGAGTACGCATCTCGAGTATTGTCGATGGCTGGATGTACCGCGTAGAGTCCCGGAACGCCTCGCGCAATACGCTCCGCAGGCCTAGGCATGGCCTCGTTTCCCTCCGTCGAATGGTTTGACGACGTTCGTGATATTTTCAATAACGAAGAGTCGTTTCGAGGTGGTGGTGGTGGGCAGTGCAACTGTGTTGCCGGAATCAAAGTTGGTAAACAGGTTTTTGTATTAACGTTCGAAGGATTTGAGTGCACCGACGCGCGAAAAGCCAGTCTTCGGGATCTGGACGAAGTGGATTTTTTCATGGATATGGCCGCTCCAGAGTGGCGAGCCATGCTCGAGAATATCCGAAAGAACGGACATGCTGACCTTGGCTATACGTTGAATACGTTGGATCTGGATCGTACTGAGGGTCTGGCGACGTCTATGCACGGAGATCAGTATCGGGAAGATCTATTCTTTCGGTACAACCAGACGTTTCAGTACTTTTTCGACGCATCGGCGCGAATCAAAACTCAGTTCGGGTAACAAGGGACGGCTATGGCTGCACTAGATTGGTTAGAGGCCGCAAGCGACCGGGTAAATAAAGATTCGGCGTTCCGAAGCCTCGGGAGTGCCGACGTCGATATCGCGTTTCGGGCCGGGAAAGTCATCAGGCGCGTTCGGTTCGACGCGTTCTCCGTGGCTAACGTCGAAACCATCGATGAGTCCGATCTTCGCGACGTGGAGGTAGTGATCGATATGCCGGCACGCGATTGGACCAATTACCTCAAGCGGCGTAACAGAGGGGTCGGGCCGTCGCTAAGTGGCCTCGATACGGAACGAGGTGTTGTGAGTGCGCGTTCGCCGATCGAAAGGCTAAAGTTCGACCGATTTCAGCGTTCGATCCAAGCGTTGGTCGATGAAGGGGCCCGTGTTGTTAATTCGTGAAAGGCCACGTATCTAACGCGAGCCAGCGTATCTAACGATGCCCGTTTACGAATATCGCTGCGGTGCTTGTCGCAAGATCACGACGGTGTTTGGGGCCGTTGCCGACAAGCCCGATCACACCGCGTGCGAGACGTGTGGATTCCCCAAAGCACATCGCATCATTTCGCGACCTTCGGTTCGGCTCTCGAATTTGTCCAAACTTGAACGGTTAGATCCGAAATACGACAAGCAGATCGATCAGGCGATTAGCAATAACCCCGCGGCCGATCCAGACCGCCTGATTAATCGTCGAGGCGATATCTCAAAAGGACGTGATAACGATTAGTACGTTTTTTTGTAGCGTTATGCATCGTTTCATCTGTCATGGATCGTTGCAGATCATACCGGTTGCAAGTCGCTTCCTTCGCACGATAGAGGTCGTATGGACTGGGTAGTACAACACTGGTTCGCCGTCTTATTGCTTGCGATATACACGACTTTGTTGATTGTTCATGCGCGCGCTGGGTTGAAGGTTAGCGGTACGGTCGGCGAATACTTTGTGGGGGGGCGTCGATTTGGTGGAGCGGTCATTGGTGTTTCTTTTTTCGCAACGTTTGCCAGCACCAACAGCTACATTGGCCACGCGGGTAAAGGCTATGCCTATGGCGTGCCGTGGCTCGTGTTCGCAGCACTCATCGTCTTGGCAACATGGCTATCTTGGCGACTGGTTGCACCACGGTTGCGCTATTTCACTGCTGCTCTGGAGTCAGTGACCGTCCCGGATTTCCTAGCTGTTCGCTTTGCCAGCCCGCGTCTGCGGGTCCTTACTGGGTTGGTAGTCGTTTTCTCGAGCCTTCTGTACCTGATTGCGATATTCAAAGGAGCGGGAAACCTTTTTCAGGTATTTTTGGGAATCCCTTATCGATCTGCCGTCGGCCTAACCTTGGCGATTGTCATGGTGTACACGTCGGTTGGCGGCTTTCTTTCGGTAGTACGGACGGACGTGGTGCAGGGAATCCTGATGGTCATCGGCTCATTGCTGATATTTGGGTTTGTGACCCACGCCGCTGGTGGAATCGGCTCCATTACCACGCTATTGGATCGCCCCGATACCGACCATTTGTTCACGCTAAATGCCGAGCTTCCGTTCGCGGTACTTTTTGGTATCGCCATGGCTGGTTCGCTGAAGCTTTTGGTCGATCCTCGGCAACTAACACGCTTTTACGGTTTGAAGGATGCTCGTGGACTACGTACGGGTATCTGGATTGCCGCCGTCGGGATCTTACTCATTCAATTCTCCCTCTTTCCGATTGGCCTGTACGCGCGGATGCTGTTGGAGGGCGTCAGTGATACGGACCTTGTCGTACCGATGCTTGTGAACGATGTGAATGTTTTCCCGACGTTCGTTGCAGATTTTCTTGTTGTGGCTATTACGGCAGCAGCTATGTCGTCGATGGATAGTGTTTTGCTTGTTGCGGGTTCCGTCCTTTCCCGTGATGTGGTGGGGACACTTCGGGAGGTAGACGAATCAGAGGGTGTGCGTTGGTCGAGGAGGGGCATTGTCGGAGTTGCATTGGTAGCAGCTGTGATCGCATTGAACCCGCCTGGGGGGATCGTAGAAATTACGATTTTTTCGGGTAGTTTGTACGCGGTTTGCTTTGTGCCCACGGTGATTCTTGGATTGCACTGGAAGCGGGGTGATGGCGTTAGCGCGATAACGTCTATTCTAATCGGCATAACCGTACTTGGCCTGTGGTTATTGCTAGGCCTTGATGGTTTCGTTCACGAGGTATTCCCGGCATTGCTTGCGTCAATCGGTAGTTACGTGGCCATGGCGCTTTCACGGCCGGCCATCGACGATCCGAAGATTCGAGAGATCTTTGCCGGTTTCTTGCGCGATGGACGCTCGAGCGATGTTGAAACTTGATCACTCGACGTTTTTGGCAACGGGCCCTGAACCAGGGACGTCCCCGCCACGACTTATTCGATACAGGGAGCTCAGGGCCTATGTAGTATCGTTCGATAACGACATGATCAACCCGTGCCCCAGGAGCACGAATTGATTTTGGGTAATGAATAGGTCGTTGGGAGTTAAGCATGGCGGGCCCACTGGACGGAATTCGGATCATTGATTTCACGACGATGATTGCGGGTCCGTACGCCACCATGATTCTTGCGGATCAAGGTGCAGATGTTATTAAGATTGAAGCGCCAGTTCGGAGTGATCGACTTGGGCGGGCAGGATACGATCAGGGTCAGCTCTCAGCAGCGTCATTGAATAACAATCGAAACAAGCGGTCATTTGTAGTGGACGTGAAAGCGGCTGCGGGTCGTGAATTGATGTTGAAACTGGCAAAGGACGCCGATGTTTTCGTCCAAAACTTTCGGCCCGGCGTGATGGCGCGTCTTGGTATCGATGAGCCACAACTTCGGTCCGTGAATACCGGGCTTATATATGTGTCCTTGAACGGGTGGGGAGAATCTGGTCCGTACGCGCACAAGCCCGTTTACGACCCGATCATTCAGGCCCTATCGGGACTTACCACCGTCCAAGCTGGATCGGATCAAGCGAGGCCGAGGCTGGTCCGGACTGTTTTGCCCGATAAGCTGACGGGCATCACTGCAGCCCAAGCGGTGACCGCTGCGCTCGTTGCACGCGGACGTAGTGGTCAAGGACAGCACGTGCGGCTGTCCATGCTCGATGCGGTGGTCGCGTTCATGTGGTCCTCGGATATGGGCGAGCAAACGTTTGTGGGAAAAGAGGGAAGCGAATCAAGGGCTGCGACCGCAATCGACTTGATCTATGAAACGAAGTCGGACTACATCAGCGTTTCGGTAATGAGCGACGAACACTGGCGGGGACTTTGCGATGCGGTCGAACATCCCGAATGGCTCGAAGATGAGCGGTTTAAGACGGCGGCCGGTCGTAATCGCTATGCCAACGCCCGTTTGGAATTAACGCAATCGGCGCTCCTTAACAAAAACGCCTCGGAGTGGCTTGAAATTCTGGATTCCGTGGACGTGCCGTGTGCCCCTGTTTTAAAACGGCACGAAATGATTCGTCATCCGCAGGTCGAGGCGAGTGGAATCGTGGTGGAAACGGATCACCCCCGCGCCGGTCGTTTGCGCCAAGCGCGTAACGCCGCCCGCTTCGAAGCAACGCCAACGGAGATCCGCTACGGAGCTCCATACCGTGGCGAGCATACGCGGACCATTATGAGGGAGCTCGGATTTAGCGGCGCAGAGATTGATGGCTTGATTGCGGAAGGCGTGATCGGCGACCGTGGGTCGATGTCCGAACCTTAGTTCTACGGATTAGATTGGCGTTGATCCCGAAGAAACACGTATAGCAGGGTCGCCACAGCGATTACGGCTATCGAAGTCCACGCTTCTATGGAGCGAACACTCATGATGTGAGCGAGGGTCCATCCCATTAACGCGAGAAATAATAATGGCGGTAATGGGTAAAACGGGATTCGGTAGGTAGGACCAGGCGCCCGCGTTCGCCACCTTACGACGAAGACGCCGGCGACGGTCAGGAAACTATTCAGACCGAGAGCAAACCCGGCGAATACTAGAATAAAATCAAACGATGCAGTCACAATAAATAAGAGCGCTAGTGCGGATTGGACCAGCACCGCGACGAAGGGAACGCCTGCCCGGTTGGTTTTCGCAAGCGCACTCAGCGCAGCGAAGTCTTGGCCCACGACTAGAAACACTCGAGGCCCAGCAAGTG
>JAKUTI010000192.1 GCA_022448765.1 Pseudomonadales bacterium | reverse complement strand
CATGGGTAGATCGAAAAACGTGATGACGCCTCTTAAGACCCTCTCGAACGGAACAAATTCACCGAACGGCACCAATTTCCGCTTGATGTAGTGCCCCGAACCATCGCCAACAACAACGGCAGCATTTCGATGGACATAGCCATCATCCGACCCGATTTCTACCAAAGGTATGCCCAGGATCAATGCTCCTTCCGTTTTATTGCCCATGGCTCGAAGGTACGGCAATGCCCGCATATAGGGCACCGTGATGGCTGCTTCGGGCCAAATCACCAGATCGTTTTCCCAAGCGTGATCAGATAACCCTTCGTACCGATCGAGTATTGGCTGCGCGCTTTCGGGAAGCCATTTTGTTTCCTGAGCAACGTTGCCCTGGACCAGAGCAACACTGAATTGCTTTGTCGGTGAGACCCAGTTCTGGTCGGCAATTACCCAGGCAACGAGCCACGGCCCCGCAGCAACCAATAGTAGACCAGGCTTGTTCCAGGCCTCAAAAATTAGGAGTCCCGATAAAAGACCCACGATGCCAACAACCAATACCCCACCAATCGGAGCGAATGAAGCCAGCGGGGTGTCCAACAACGCGTACCCGGCGAAAAGCCAAGGAAACCCTGTTAAAACCCACGTAAGCACCCATTCACCCAATGCCCAAATGGAGACAAAACTCACGACATCGATCAGGGGGCGGCCGGTGCGTGTGTAAAACCAACACCATCCGTAGAAGCCCGAAAAAACAGCCATACCCGCAACAAAGATCGCGACAAGCGTTAGTGCCAACGGAATCGTTGCCGCACCATGCACATGAATGCTGACGTATATCCAAGACGTGCCAACCGCATATTTCCCGATGCCAAAAAGCCACGCCCAAAGGAAAGCACGTCGGCCAGTCACGGCGTTCTTGATAATGCCGTATAGAAGCGCCGCAGAAACTAACGCGATCACCCACCAATCGAAGGGTGCAAACGCAAGCGGATAGATCGCGCCCGCGAAAAGTGCCGCGGCGCTCATCAACTTGCTACTAAAGGGTTTCAGCTTCGTGGGCAAGTGAGATGCAGTAGCCGAATTCGCCGGCTGTCCGCGTTCAATACTTTGAACGCGAATCCTTCAACAATTACCGTTTCCTCGCGCTTCGGCAGGTAACCAAACTCTTTCGCAACGATGCCTCCAATCGTGTCGAACTGCTCCGCGTCAAAATGAGTCTGAAAATAATTATTAAAATCTTCAATAGTCGTGATGCCTTTAACAGTGAAGCTGCGTTCGTCCAGTTCCTTGATAAAACTGTCATCATCGATGTCGTGCTCATCTTCAATATCACCAACTATTTGTTCAAGCACGTCTTCGATCGTGACCATTCCCGACACGTGCCCGTATTCATCAATCACAATCGCCATATGGTTCCGGGTTGATCGAAATTCTTGCAGTAAATCGTTCAAGCGCTTGCTCTCTGGAACCACCGGAGCTGGACGAATGACGTCTTTGATATCAAATTCGTCCCAATCATCTTCCAGCGTCCACGGCAGAATATCTTTCGCGTGCAAGATTCCTTTGACGTCGTCCAAATCGTCGCCGATTACCGGATATCGAGAGTGCTTTTGTTCGATGACGAACGGCAAAAACTCCGCCAATCGCGCCTCGGCGCTTACGCTTGCCATCTGCGAACGCGGAATCATGATATCCCTAGCTTGCATATCGGCCACTTGTAACGCGCCATAAATAATGTTGACGGCGTCAGCATTTAAGAGGTCACGGGAAGCAGCTTCGCGCAAGAGATCCTGGAACCCTAAGTGCTCAGCATCAAGTTCCGGCGAAAAGAGCTCGTCCAACCATTCACGCCATCGGGGGCGTTTTTCGTCAATTTCAGTCATAAATTTCGTAGGGATCTGCTATGCCAAAACTTCTTAGAATTTCAATTTCACGTTCTTCCATTAGCGACGTTTGAACCGCATTGCCATGCTTGAATCCACGCAGATGCAATACTCCATGAACGACCATGTGGGCATAATGGTCCGCGATTGATTTTGATTGTGTTTCCGCTTCGGCCTCGACTACCGGGGCACAGATTGCAATGTCGCCGAGGGAACCAGGTAGCTCACTAACAAATGAGAGCACATTGGTCGGACGGTTCTTTGCACAAAATTGGAAATTAAGGGCTCGGCCCTCGTCTTCGCCAACCACCCGAATACACAGGGCACCCGTCTCAGTCTCCATCGCCGCTTTCGCGTAGTCGCCAAGACTCTCCTCGTTAGGGACGTTCATATTAGTCCCGACTTGAACGTCAATTACCTGAACCACCTATATCGCTCCGTTGCTCAAGATCGGGGTTGCGTGTTGAACGCAAGGTGTCCTCCCGTGCATACGCTTCAACAATGCGCTGTACTAGGGGGTGGCGAACGACGTCCTTCGACTCGAAGTGAGTAAAACTCAACCCCTTAACGTCCTCCAGCACACGTAGGACATGGATTAAGCCCGACCGCTGACCGCTTCCTATCGGAAGATCGATTTGAGTCACATCTCCCGTAATAACAGCGGTCGAACCAAAACCAATACGCGTCAAGAACATTTTCATTTGTTCGAGTGTCGTGTTTTGGGCCTCATCAAGAATAATAAAAGAACTGTTGAGCGTTCGGCCGCGCATGAAGGCCAGGGGTGCCACCTCAATGACGTTCCTTTCGATGTATTTATTGACCCGTTCAACGCCAAGCATTTCATATAGTGCGTCGTATAGAGGACGCAAATAAGGATCAATTTTTTGGGACAGATCTCCCGGCAAAAACCCCAGCTTTTCTCCGGCTTCCACCGCTGGTCGAACCAGTAGAATTCGACTGACGCTCCTATTTTCCAACGCTTCAACCGCGCACGCTACGCCTAGATAGGTTTTGCCAGTCCCGGCAGGCCCTATGCCAAAATTGACATCGTGTTGACGAATTCGCTCGACATACCGTATTTGATTCGCACCGCGGGGTTTGATCGGTTTCCGGCGAGTCGAGATAACGGCGCCCTCGTGCTCGGCTTCTGCTTGACGTCGAGCAACTAAGTCTTGCACGCCAGCCTCTTGCAGGAACAAATGCACTGTATCTGGGTCAAGCGTATTGGCATCGCGGGTCTCAACATAGAGCTGTGACAACAGCGCGCTACCTGCTTGTACTCCCTGTTCGGGCCCCGTGAGCTGAAACGCGTTTCCTCGGTTCCGTATATCAATTCCTAAACGTTTCTCTAGATGCTTAAGATTTTGATCGAAAGGACCACAAAGCGACGCCAAACGGCGCGAATCGTTAGGTTCTAGGTTTAAGTTTGTGGTCAGTGCGACCACGCGCGACTCATCACTCAAGTCGGTTTGATGTCCATTCCCTGAGCCGTCAAGCATAGCGATGCGATTTCGCCTGTCAAATCGGCATTCGATTCAAATTGTCGTATAGATCAACGCCACAACGAGCTTAGATTTCGCGATTGAGAGCCGCTCATTACCCGAAGTTGGCGATTCTAAGAGGCATTACACCCTAATCCGCCCACGCAAAGAATTGGGTAGCGCTTCTTCGATCACGACGTCAACAAACGTACCGTTGACACCGTCACGGAAATTCACCACGCGATTATTCTCGGTACGCCCTTGGAATTCTCCAGGGTCCTTTCGAGAGGGCCCTGTCACCAAAATCCTTTCCACACCCCCTACCATTGCGAGGGCATGGCGCCGTGCCTGCTTACGAAGTTGATCTTGCAAGATCGAAAGGCGGTGTCGTTTGACCTCCATTCGCGTCGGGTCGGGCAGAGACGCCGCCGGCGTCCCGGGTCTCGGGCTGTATATGAAGCTATATGACAGATCGAAATCGAGCGACCTAACCAGTTCCATCGTATCTTCAAAATCTTCATCCGTCTCACCCGGAAATCCCACGATAAAATCTGACGAAATGTAGATATCCGGTCGTGCTTTTCGAATCTTGCGAACGAGCGACTTATATTCCAGCCGTGTATGGCGCCGTCTCATCTTGGCGAGGATACGATCCGATCCGGATTGAACCGGCAAATGCAAGTGGCTGGCAAGTTCTGGGACATCGCGATAGGTGTCAACCAAGCTATCGGTAAATTCCACCGGATGCGACGTCGTGAAGCGAATACGATCAATTCCTTCGACAAGGGCCGCTTCACGAATCAGCTCCGATAAGTCGGCGACACCGTCATCCGACTGGCCGCGGTATGCGTTCACATTTTGTCCAAGAAAATTGATCTCCCGGACGCCTTGTCCAGCGACTTCACGGACCTCTTGAAGTACGTCCCTCTTTGGCCGGCTCACTTCATTACCGCGAGTGTGTGGTACCACACAAAAACTACAGTACTTATTGCACCCTTCCATAACGGAGACATATTTCGAAGCTCCGCCTGCACTGGGTCTTGGAAGATGATCAAATTTTTCAATCTTGGGGAAGCTAATATCAACGACAGCTTTCCTCGACTCCCTAAACTCATCGATCATCTTGGGAAGGCGGTGGAGCGTTTGAGGGCCAAACACTACATCGACGAAAGGCGCTCTCGTGGTTATTGCCGCGCCCTCCTGGCTAGCTACGCAACCACCGACGCCGATGATCAGGTCCGGACGTTCGACTTTAAGTCGTCGCCACCGACCCAATTGGTGAAATACTTTCTCTTGAGCTTTCTCTCGTATTGCACAGGTGTTTAAGAGAATGACGTCCGCGTCCCGTTCCTCCTCTACGAGTGTCGCTTGATGCGTATCCCCAAGCAGGTCGGCTATTCGAGACGAGTCGTACTCGTTCATCTGGCAACCTTGGGTTTCTAGAAAAAGCTTCATCGGGCACCTAACCACGGACCGTAATTCGGCGGGCGATTATAGGGCACCTTGAAATCCTCGGCATCGACTATACTTATAGAAAGACGAGACCTGCGAAATTTTCAATGGCAGACGATCAGAAACATATCTATCGAATTTATTTCCACAATCAAGGGCAGATCTATGAGGTCTACGCCCATTCGATTTATCAGAGCGATCTGTACGGCTTCGTCGAGATCGAAGATTACGTTTTCGGTGAAAAATCACAGATGGTCATCGATCCTGGCGAAGACAAACTTCGCAACGAATTCGCTGGGGTACAACGGAGCTTTATACCCATCCACGCCATCGTCCGTGTCGACGAAGTGGAAAAGGAAGGTACCGCCAAGATCACAGACGGTGCCGGTGCAACGGTGACGCCCTTTCCTCTTCCAATGCCCGACAAGAAAGGCTAACCGTATATTCGCTAACACAAAATGTGTTTCGGGGGGCCGAGCAACACTACAATAGCCGCTTAGTATTACTGCGCTAGAGAAAAGATGGCTATCGTAATTATCGGTGCCGGACATGCCGCCGGTCAGGCAGCAGC